>NZ_LZHM01000067.1:0-57732 GCF_001690875.1 Gilliamella sp. wkB18 | reverse complement strand
TCAACATGTTTACCATTAATTTTTGCTTCCGGTGAAGAAGAATCATACAACCAGTTGGCTTCTATAAATGGTAATACTCCATAGCCTTCTTTAGTGCTTTGACCATAGAATCTTGCACCTAAACGCATTTGTACTCCATCACCATTAACATTACTTACTTCGCCTTGTGTGCCTAACTTAAAGTTGTGGCTGTCTGACCAGGTATAGCCTAACTGAGCATGTGGTTCAAGTAACCAATTCTTAACTAAACCTTCATGAAGAACCAAACCATAACCAGCTTCCGCTAATACTATAGTTGCCTTGCATTATTAAATACATAATTTTCCCAATATAAATTCAAAATTTATGTATTTAAATCAAAGAAATTTTATAATTAAAATAGTTTAACAAAACTATTTATTCAATATTTTGCACTTGCTCACGTATCTGCTCAATAAGGACTTTTAACTCAATAGCACTAGCTGTGACGTCAGCATTAATTGATTTTGATGCAATCGTGTTTGATTCACGATTAAACTCTTGCATCATAAAATCTAACCTACGACCTACTGCTTCGTTTTTCTTTAATATCGAGTAGGTTTCTTTAACATGCGTCATTAAGCGATCTAACTCTTCTGCAACATCAATACGTTGAGCCATCAAAACAATTTCCTGTTCAAGACGAGAATTGTCCAATTCAATATTGGCTTCATCTAATTTGGCCTTTAACCGTTCCTTTTGCCATTCAAGTATTTGTGGCATCGCTTGACGAATTTTATCCACTTGCTGAGCAATGCCTTCTAGACGCAGGACAATATGGTCACAAAGAGCCTTACCTTCACGTTCACGGACGGTAATAAATTCATCTATTGCTGATTCTAATAGAACTAGAATTTCTTGTGATATTGTGTCTAAATTTTGTTCTTTGGCTGATAAAACTCCTGGCCAACGCAATACATCTATAGGATTTATTTCACCTGATTTATACTCTGTCTGTACCCAATTAGCTGCATTAAGAATTTGTTTTGCTAAATCTTTATTTAAAGATAGTTCTTGATGTTGCAATTCTGAACCTAATTCAAATCTTAAAGTACATTCGATTTTACCACGTGTTAAGCGCTTACGAAGGCGTTCACGGACAAGCGGCTCAAGTGAACGAAACTGTTCCGGCAAACGGGTATAAGTTTCTAAATAGCGTTGGTTGACCGAACGCATCTCCCAAGAAGCATTACCCCAAGGTTGGTTTAGTTCTTTTCTGGCATAAGCGGTCATACTGGAAATCATATTTACTTCCTAAATTTTAAAAAACTTACTGGGCATTGTATCATATATTCTGTATAATGCGCTCTTAGCTTAGGCTAAACATCAACTATTTCTTGTTGATGTCCCCTTAAATAATTAGTTCAAAACGATATTTTTTAATTGTAACATCTGGAGAATTGCATGCGCCCGTCTGGTCGATCTGCGGAACAAATCCGCCCTATCAAAATAACCCGTCATTATACTAAGCATGCAGAAGGTTCTGTATTAGTTGAGTTTGGTGAAACTAAAGTACTTTGTAATGCCACTATTGATGAAGGTGTGCCGCGTTTTTTAAAAGGTCAAAACCAAGGTTGGGTAACCGCTGAATATGGTATGTTGCCTCGTGCAACCCATTCACGAACTCAACGCGAAGCGGCTAAAGGTAAGCAAACCGGTCGCACTATGGAGATTCAACGCCTTATTGCTCGTTCTCTACGTGCAATGGTCGACCTTAAATTATTAGGTGAATATACCATCACGTTAGATTGCGATGTTATTCAAGCAGATGGGGGCACTCGAACTGCGTCAATTACTGGTGCTTGTGTGGCACTAAATGATGCAATCAATAAAATGGTTACAGATGGTAAAATTAAGCAAAATCCAATTAAATCATTAGTTGCAGCTGTTTCTGTCGGTATTGTCGATGGCCAAGCAGTATGTGACTTAGAATACATAGAAGATTCAAACGCTGAAACCGATATGAATGTTGTTATGACTGGCGATGGTCGTATTATTGAAGTGCAAGGAACTGCTGAAGGCGAACCTTTTAGTCATGACGAATTATTAAAACTATTAGAGCTAGCAAAAAATGGCATCAAAACTATTATTGATGCACAAAAACAGGCCTTAAAAGATTAATTGGAGAGGATCGATGAAATCATACAAAAGTGAATTTATTGAATTTGCTTTAAATCGGCAAGCATTAAAATTTGGTGAATTCACATTAAAATCAGGACGTAAAAGCCCTTATTTTTTCAACGCCGGATTGTTTAATACTGGTAAAGATCTGGCTTTATTAGGTCGTTTTTATGCAGCCGCACTAATGGATGCTAATTTAGAATATGATGTCATTTTTGGTCCAGCATATAAAGGTATCCCTATTGTTTCATCAACCGTTGTTGCACTATCTGAACATCATAATGTTGACATTCCTTACTGTTTTAACCGTAAAGAAGCAAAAGATCATGGCGAAGGTGGTAATTTAGTAGGTAGTTCTATCTATCAACAGCGTGTTATGTTGGTCGATGATGTTATTACTGCCGGAACGGCTATTCGTGAATCAATGAACATATTGGCAGATAACCAATCTAAACTCGCTGGCGTACTGATTTGTCTAGACCGTCAAGAAAAAGGTCGAGGTGAACTCTCAGCAATTCAAGAAATTAAACAAGCTTATCATTGCGATGTAATTTCAATTATTACGCTTGATGATTTAATCCAGTACCTCTACAAAGATCCGGCTCGAAAAGATCAAGTAACGCAAGTTGAGGCTTATCGCTCTGAATATGGGATAAAGTAATAGCAATTACTTTTTTATCTTATAAACATTAAAGCATCGAAAGATGCTTTTTATTTTCATATTTTATCTATAAATTTTTTATTTTCAGTAAGATAAATTCCGCAATAAAGTAAAATAACTGCTTTTATTCTTTTAAGATTTAATCATCATATCAAGCCGTTTAAATTTTATTTATATTATTAATCATGATAATTAATTTATATGAAACAAGTAAATTGCTAGAATAATAACTAATAATCAAATGTTTTCAAATTAAATTAAATAGAAATATAAGTAGGTATAAATATGGAAGAATCTTTTAAACCCCGTAGTTTATCGATTAGTGAATTATTTGGTGATACAAAAAACCTTTATAAAATACCAAAGTATCAAAGACCTTATAAATGGGAAAGTGAACAAGTTGAACAGTTATGGGACGATATTTTAGAATCATATGAAAATGATGTACCAAATTACTTTCTTGGCTCTGTTATTACAGCAAATTCTTATGATGAACCTAATTCACCTTATATTGATGTTGTTGATGGACAACAAAGATTAACAACGTTAATGATACTATTTTGCGTTATACGTGATTATTTTCCGAATCTTAATCTACATGATAACTTAAATCCTCTATCTGTAAATATTGATATTATCCGTTCTGCAATAATTTTTAATAGCCGAGCTTCACGTTTAAGATTACACACTCATAGCTCTCATCAATCTGATTTTGAAGCGTATATTTTAAACGAGGGAGCAACAAAAATATTGCCTCCTCCATATAAATATCAAATTAAAAATGATCAAGAACCCAAATTCAAATTTATTAATACCGCACTAATTTTTAAAGAGAAATTAAATTCTTTACCTGAAAGTAAACTTGGAGAGTTAATTAATTACTTATTTTACCAAGTTAAAATTATACGTATCGATTGTACTAGCCGTGATTTCGCTATTAAATTATTTCAAGTGCTCAACAATAGAGGTTTAGATCTAACTTCTGCCGACTTAATAAAAAGTTTTTTATTAGAAAAACTTTATAAAAAATATAAAGATGATTTAACCACTTCAAAATTAAAAGAAGATAATTTTATGTCTGATTGGCGTGAAATGGAGCAGCTCATTAAACAATGTGACGATATAAGTTTAAATGATTTATTTATTATTTACGCACATTATTTATTAGGCTCAAATCAAAAAAAATCATTTACTGAAGAGCTACAAAACTTATTCGAAAATCAAGATCCTAATCAAGTCATAGCCTCATTAAAACAATTTGTTATTAATTATTACGAAAAAATATATTGTTCAAAAGATAAAAATATTTATTCGTTCCAATATTTGAGATGGAGTAATTATTGGAAAGCGATATTAATGACAGCCATTACAACAAATTATAAAGATTTCGATAAATTAGTTTTTGAACTAAGACGTTTTTATTATTTATATTGGATTGCGGGAAAAACATTATCCCAAGTAAAGCAGACTTCTTTTAATGTCATTAAAGCACTGAAAGAAAAAAAACATATCAATTATTTAAAAGCAATCTTTTCAAATAAATTAAATTCCGAAAAGATTTATGAACTAGCAATATCTCAGCTAACTTCTAATGTGGTTGATAAAGAAGCATGGATTAAACCTCTTTTGATTTTAATTGAATATGATCTAACCGATCAATCTAATCCTATCTTATTAAAACTTAATAATGACTTGCACCTTGAACATATATTACCTAAAAAATATAAGACTATTGCTGAATGGAATCATATAACCGAAGAAGTAAAAAACAGATGGTTACATAGTATTGCTAATCTAACACTATTAAGTGGTAAAAAAAATATTGATGCGAGTAATAATCCTTTCAATGTCAAAATGATTGTATATCAGGGTAGTCATACTAATAATACGACTGCTTTTCGCCTTTCCCAAAAAGTATTAGACGATTTTAATCAAAAAACATTTAATCAACAATGGCATGAAGATGCATTAAAAGATCGTTATAATTGGATACTTGCACGATTAGAAAAATTATTAGCTATAGATTTTACATTAGTAAAGCAGATTGACACCCCTAAATTGGCAAAATAATGATCAATCAGCTAATATGATGTGTAGAAATTATTTTCGTTAGTTACAGTAAATAATTAAGCTAGTGTAATAAATTTTCATAAAATAAAATTAACGCCATATCAACAACAAGCGATATGGCGATAATATCATAAAGAAAAAATCATTATTAATTTGACTAAAAACGTATTATGGTCAGTCATCCAACCATCTATAATACAGAAAGACCTCATGAAGTATTAACTAACATGACTCCTAAGCATATCCTTATATGTCTTTCTAAACTGCCTACACGGCAGTGAACTAGAAGCTAATATACTATCAATATAGTATGTAAAAAGGCAAATAGGTATTTAGGTTTTAAAAACCCTTTTTTTTGAGATAAATTTAATTTATTGATTTTATTGAATTTTAAAATATAGCTAAAAAAAGGGTTTTTGTTTTTAGATTTTGTTGCTTTGTTATTTTTTAAGATTTTCCAACTTTAAAGTTCAAAATACCCATTGGCTGAGTTTTTAATAAACGCCCCAGATGGAAAAATAACAACAAATCAGCTATGCTATAGCACCTATAACAGGTAGCTATAAAATGGCTAATATGAAAGTAAAAATCAGTGACTTTCTAATTAGGCTGCACCGATTTTTTATTTAGGAATTTTGAAAAATATGACATCTAATAACGCTAAATCAATTACCGAAACGCAACAACGCGATCAACTACAACGACAAATTTGGAAAATTGCCGACGAAGTCCGTGGTGCTGTCGATGGTTGGGATTTTAAGCAATATGTTTTAGGTTCTTTGTTTTATCGCTTTATTAGCGAAAATTTTGCCAATTATATTGAAGGTGGCGATGAGAGTATTGATTACAGCACATTATCAGACGATGTCATTACAGATGAAATAAAAAAAGACGCAATAAAAACCAAAGGTTATTTTATTTATCCTAGCCAACTATTTTGTAAAATGGTAGCAAAAGCTAATACCAATCCAAGTTTAAATACCGACTTGGCAAATATTTTTAATGCGATTGAAAGCTCAGCCATTGGTTACCCTTCAGAAAGCGATATTAAAGGATTATTTGCCGATTTTGATACCACCAGTAACCGATTAGGTAATACGGTTGCAGATAAAAACAGACGGTTAGCCGCAGTACTTAATGGTGTTGCCGAGCTTGATTTTGGCGATTTCGCAGACAATAAAATCGATCTGTTCGGCGATGCTTATGAGTATTTGATTTCTAATTATGCCTCGAACGCCGGTAAATCAGGTGGTGAATTTTTTACGCCACCGAATGTGTCGAAATTAATCTCACAATTAGCCTTACATAATCAAAAAAAGGTTAATAAAATCTATGACCCGGCGGCTGGTTCGGGTTCTTTATTGTTACAAGCGAAAAAACAGTTTGATGAACATATTATTGAGGATGGATTCTTCGGTCAAGAGATTAATCATACCACCTATAACCTTGCTCGAATGAATATGTTTTTACACAATATCAACTATGATAAATTTGAAATTGCTTTAGGGGACACGCTACTTAATCCAAAATTTGGCGACGAAAAGCTATTTGATGCAATCGTTTCTAATCCACCCTATTCAATTAAATGGATTGGCAGTGATGATCCAACCTTAATCAATGATGACCGATATGCGCCTGCTGGCGTACTAGCACCAAAATCGAAAGCCGATTTTGCCTTTATTATGCATGCACTAAGTTATTTGTCCGAGCGAGGGCGAGCGGCAATTGTTACCTTTCCGGGGATATTTTATCGTAGTGGTGCGGAGCAAAAAATTCGTAAATATTTGGTCGATAATGATTTTGTTGAAACCGTAATCTCGCTCGCACCAAACTTATTTTATGGCACATCGATTGCGGTTAATATTTTAGTGCTTGCCAAAAATAAAACCGTCAAAACAACACAATTTATTGATGCCGGCAAACTCTTTAAAAAAGAGACCAATAATAATGTCCTCACTGATAAGCATATTCAAGAAATTATGCAAGTATTTGCCAGCAAGCAAGATATCGAATATTTTGCTAAATCAGTCGATAAGCAAACCATTGCGGAAAATGATTATAATCTATCGGTCAGTTCGTATGTTGAAGCCAAAGATACCCGTGAAGTGATTGATATCGCCAAGCTTAATGCCGAAATAAAAGATACCGTAGCTAAAATTGATAGTTTACGTTCCCAAATTGATGCAATTGTGGCGGAGATTGAGGGATGAATAAGAGTAATAACATAACTGAGTTGCTAAAAGGTGTTGAGGTTTATTGGAAAGCTTTGAGCTCTGTTGCCCAATATGTTAGAGGGCTAACTTATAACAAAAAAAATGAAAGCAACAATAGCATAGGATATAAAGTACTACGTGCAAATAATATTACACTATCAAACAATACGCTAAATTTCAATGATGTTAAAATTATCAATTTGGATACCAAAGTTAAAGATACACAAAAACTTTATAAAAATGATATTTTAATAAGTGCTGCAAGTGGAAGCCGTGAACACGTTGGAAAAGTTGCTTTCATAACTAATGATATAGATTACTATTTCGGTGGTTTTATGGGCGTGATTAGAAGCTCAAACAAAATCAGCCCTCGTTATTTATTTCACATTTTAACAAGTGAAATTTTTCAAAATTATCTAAATGAAATGTTGAATAGCTCAACTATAAATAATTTAAGTTCAAAAATTATAGAAGGATTCCAAATTCCCATCCCCCCTCTACACATTCAAACCGAAATTGTCCGTATTTTAGACACATTCACAGCCCTCACAGCAGAGCTCACAGCAGAGCTCACAGCAGAGCTTACTACACGGCAAAAACAATACAACTATTATCGGAATAAATTGTTGACCTTTAAAGAAGATGAGGTTGAGTGGAAATTAATAAGTGAATTTGCTTCTTTAAAAAGAGGGATTCGTGTTACTAGAAACCAATTGTCACAAAAAAATGGTTATCATGTTTACCAAAATAGTTTAACTCCTTTAGGTTATTACGAAAAAGCTAATACTCAAGAAAATACAACATTTATAATAAGCGCTGGTGCAGCAGGAGAAATTGGTTATAGTTCGGAAAAATTTTGGGCTGCCGATGACTGTTTTTATTTTGAATGCTCCAGAAATTTATTAAATAGATATTTATTTTATGTATTAAAAAACAAACAGGAATATATTTCATCTCAAGTAAGAAGATCAAGTATTCCTAGACTACCACGAGCGATTATTGAAAAATTAAAAATCCCCATTCCCCCACTCAAGGAACAAGCCCGTATTGTTGAAATCCTAGATAAATTCGATGCGCTCACCAACTCAATCACGGAGGGTTTACCGCGTGAGATTGCCTTACGCCAAAAACAGTACGAGTACTATCGGAATTTATTATTGAACTTTCCTAAGATGGAAGATAAATAACACAAGATAATCAGAATATGAATAATACACTGATAAATATTGCTGAGCAGATTGATAGAAACGCCCAAAGCACCCCAAAAGGGAAAAAGGGAAACAAAGCTCAATTGATTTATGCCTTTAACGGCACCGGTAAAACACGTTTATCGCAAGCGTTTAAAGAATTCATTGTATCGCAGAATAAAGCGGATGAAGAAGACAGTAGTGCCTTAACACGGCATAAGATTCTTTACTATAACGCATTTACTGAAGATTTATTTGTCTGGGATAACGATAAATATCAGCAAGGCGAGCATCAGCTAAGCATACAAACCAATTCATTTACTGACTGGATTTTGAAAGACCAAGGACAAGACCAAAATATTGTTCGTTACTTTCAATCCTATACTCACCAAAGATTACTGCCGCATTTCAATGAGGATTTTTCTGCTATTACTTTTTCGCTGGCAGGAGATAATGAGCAGCGTATGGATAATATTAAAATATCCAAAGGAGAAGAAAGTAATTTAATTTGGAGTATTTTTTTCACCTTGATTAGTTTGGTGATTGCAGAGCGCAATATTGCGGAAGAAAGCGAGCGTTCCACTAATGAATTTGACCATTTACGCTATATTTTTATTGATGATCCCGTCAGTTCGTTGGACGAAAATCATCTTATCCAATTGGCGGTAGATATTGCCCAATTAATCACATCCAGTAAATCTAAAATTAAATTTATTATTACGACCCATAATCCACTGTTTTATAATGTGCTTTATAATGAATTGAAGTTGTCAAACGGTTATATTCTAAGACGATTAGCTGATGGCTATTTTGAACTAGAAGAAAAAAAAGGCGATTCAAACCACAGTTTTTCCTATCATCTGTATTTAAAACAGTTGCTGCAACAAGCGATTAAGGAAAATAAAATTGAAAAATATCATTTTACCCTATTACGTAACTTATATGAAAAAACCGCTGGTTTTTTAGGCTATCAGCAATGGTCAGAATTATTGCCTGACAATAAACAGGCTTATTTAACACGAATTATTAATTTTACAAGTCATTCAAAATTATCCAATGAAATGCCCCCTGAACCTTCCGAGCCTGAAAAGCAGATTGTTGCCTTTTTACTGAATCATTTACTCAAAAATTATAATTTTAAATAGCTGGAATAGACTATGACGACTTATACAAAACCAATTGCCGAAACCAATAGCTATATTATTTTAGATAACTACAACAAACTTGAAGAATCAGCAGCTGTTTATCAGACTGAAACGGATTTAGAAAATGAATTTATTCATGATTTAGCTCGACAAGGTTATGAATACTTACCAAATTTAAATACACATGAAAAGTTATTAGCCAATATTCGTGAGCAGTTGCAAACACTAAACAAAATGCAATTTACGGATGATGAATGGCAACGTTTTGTATTAGAGTATTTGGATAAACCCAATGAATCGATGATCGATAAAAGTCGCAAAATCCACCACGATCATATTTACGATTTTGTTTTTGATGATGGTCATATCCAAAATATCAAACTGTTAGATAAAAAAGATGTCGCTAATAATAAATTACAAGTTATCCATCAATTTCAGCAAACAGGTAATTATGCAAATCGTTATGATGTGACTATTTTAGTGAATGGCTTGCCGCTTGTTCAAGTTGAACTAAAAAAGCGTGGTATTGCTATTCGTGAAGCCTTTAATCAAGTGCATCGCTATAGTAAAGAGAGCTTTAATCAAGACAATTCACTATTTAAATATCTACAACTGTTTGTTATATCAAATGGTACCGATACGCGTTATTTTGCTAACACGACTAAACGTGACAAAAATAGCTTTGATTTTACAATGAATTGGGCGAATGTTAAAAACGAGCCGATAAAAGATCTAAAAGACTTTACCGCAACCTTTTTTGCCAGCCGCACGCTATTAAATGTGTTACTGACTTATTCGGTGCTTGATGTAAATGACACATTGTTAATTATGCGCCCTTACCAAATCGCCGCCACCGAGCGTATATTATGGCAAATCATTAGCGCTTATCATGCCAAAAAGTGGAGTAGCTTACAAAGTGGTGGCTTTATTTGGCACACAACAGGTTCCGGCAAAACACTAACCAGCTTTAAAACAGCACGGTTAGCGACAGAATTAGAATTTATTGATAAAGTTTTTTTTGTGGTGGATCGTAAAGATCTGGATTATCAAACCATGAAAGAGTATCAAAAGTTTTCAAAAGATAGTGTGAATGGTTCAAATAGTACCGCTGGGCTTAAGCGCAATATTGAGAAAACCGATAATAAAATTATTGTTACTACCATTCAAAAACTCAATAACTTGATCAAAAGCGACGATAGCTTAGCGATCTATGATAAACATGTGGTATTTATTTTTGATGAAGCGCACCGCTCCCAGTTTGGCGAAGCTCAAAAAAACTTAAAGCGTAAATTTAAAAAGTACTACCAATTTGGTTTCACCGGTACGCCGATTATGCATACTAACGCAATCGGAACGCAAACCACAGAGGATGTTTTTGGTCGTGAACTGCACGCTTATGTATTAACCGATGCAATTCGTGACGAAAAGGTGCTAAAATTTAAAGTTGACTATAATGATGTGCGCCCTAATTTTAAATCGATAGAGCAAGAACAAAATCTCGAAAAACTTAGCGCTGCTGAAAACAAAAAAGCATTGCTCCACCCAAACCGTATTGAGCAAATCACACAATATATTCTGAATAATTTTAAACAAAAAACCCATCGATTAATGGGTAAAAGTAAAGGATTCAATGCCATGTTTGCTGTGAGTAGTGTCGATGCAGCTAAGCTCTATTATGAATCATTCAAAAAATTACAAAAAGGTGCAAATCAGCCATTAAAAATAGCTACGATATTTTCTTATTCTGCTAATGAAGAACAAGATGCACAAGGTAATTTTGCTGATGAAAGTTTTGAAATAGATGCCTTAAATCAAAGTGCTAAAGAGTTTTTAGCTTCTGCGATATCAGATTATAATCAGATGTTTAAAACTAACTTTGATGTCAGTAGCGATCAATTTCAAAACTATTATCGCAATTTGTCTTTAAAAGTAAAAAATCAAGAAGTCGATCTATTAATTGTCGTTGGTATGTTCCTTACTGGCTTTGATGCCCCAACACTTAATACCCTATTTGTTGACAAAAACCTGAGGTATCATGGGTTAATTCAAGCCTTTTCACGCACCAATCGTATCTATAATGCTACCAAAACCTTTGGTAATATTGTGGCGTTTCGTGATTTAGAACAAGCAACCATTGATGCAATAAAAACATTTGGTAAAAGTAATACTCGTGAAGTAGTGTTAGAAAAAAGCTTTAAAGAATACATGGAAGGGTTTACTGATAAAAATTCAGGTAATTTCCACAATGGCTATCTAGCCATCGTTGCCGAGTTACAAGAAAAGTTCCCACGCCCTGATGAAATTGTCAAAGAAAAAGATAAAAAAGAGTTTGTTAAATTATTTGGTGAGTACTTACGTGCTGACAATATATTACAAAATTATGATGAATTTGTTGCATTAAAGGATTTCCAACAATTAGATATGAAAGATGCGCAGGCGGTTTTAGCGTTTAAAAACAAGCATTATGTGACCGATGAAGATCTGCAAAAAATGCAAGCAGTTAAACTACCGACTGACCGCGCAATTCAAAATTACCGTTCAACTTATAATGATATTCGTGATTGGCTACGCAGAGAAAAACAAGCCAATCAACAAGATCAACAAAGCATTGACTGGGATGATGTGGTTTTCGAAATTGATCTACTAAAATCACAAGAGATCAATCTGGATTATATTCTTGAGTTAATTTATGAACAAAATAAACAAGAAAAAACCAAACAAGACATTGTCGAAAATGCTAAGCAATTAATTCGATCAAGCTTAGAAAATCGTGCTAAAGAAGAGCTAGTTGTTGAGTTTATAAAACAAACTGATCTTGATGCTATTCCAGATAAAGCCTCGATTATTGATGCGTTTTTCTTGTATGCACAGCAAGAATTACAGGTAGAGCTTAATTCCTTAATTGAAGAGGAAAATTTAAATGAAGCGGCTACAAAACGCTATATCGCCTCGTCACTAAAACGAGCATATGCAACCGAAAATGGCACAGAGCTAAACGAAATTTTACCGAAGATGAGCCCACTCAATCCACAATATTTAATCAAAAAACGCCGCGTTTTTGAAAAAATAGCAACAATGGTTGAAAAATTTAAAGGTGTTGGTGGCAGCGATAACATCTAATTATTAACGATAAAGGGCATGGAATTATGCATTTACTTTACCCTGCCCTATAAATAATCAAGCAATATGGTTTGCTATAATCTGCCATGTCTTAATTTAATATATGTTTTAATTTAATAGATGAAGTTCTTATCCATTCTATTTTTTGTAAAAAAATGATCAATATCACATTAGCCCGCATTCAAACTCACTATAAAAATAAAAGCACAATATAATAAGGTGCATTAGTGTTTTCTGTTTTAAATAGAGGAAAGTGATTATGCAATACACTAAACTGGGTAATAGTGATTTAACTGTCTCGAGAATTTGTTTAGGTTGTATGGGATTTGGCGATCCTACAACAGGCATTCACAACTGAACACTAAATGAATCAGAAAGCAGTAAAATTATTGGATATGCTCTTGAGCAAGGTATTAATTTTTTCGACACTGCAATTGCTTACCAAAATGGCTCAAGCGAAAAATATGTTGGCAAAGCATTACGCTATATGAGTAAACGTGATGAGGTAGTCATAGCAACAAAATTTTTATCTCGCACAGCTGAGCAAATAGCTAATGGCATAACTGGGCAACAAGCTATCAACCAATCACTCAACCAAAGCCTAAAAAATTTGGGGGTGGATTACGTCGATCTTTATATTTATCACTATTGGGATTACAACATACCTATATTAGAAGTCCTTGAAACTCTTCATCAAAATATTCAGGCAGGCAAAATCCGTGCAATTGGCATTTCGAACTGTTATGCATGGCAACTGGCAAAAGCAAACACCATAGCAAAATATGAAGGCTTAACACCGTTTGTTTCAATTCAAAGTCACTATAACTTAATTATGCGTGAAGATGAGCGAGAATTATTTGGATTATGCCAAGAAGATAATATTGCCATAACACCTTATAGTGCACTTGCAAGCGGTCGCCTTGCTCGCCCATATAATACCCATACTTTACGTGCTAATAATGACAGCTATGCTAAAAAGAAATATGATAAAACCGCAGAACAAGACAATTTAATCATCGTTCGAATTGCAGAAATTGCTGAACAACGCCAAGTATCGATGACCGAAGTTTCATTAGCCTGGCTATTGACTAAAGTCACAGCACCCGTTGTTGGTGTAACCAAAAAACAACAAGTTCAAGATGCCGTAAAAGCCCCCCAATTGCAATTAAGCAATGACGAACTTAACTACTTAGAAGAGCTATCCCTGCCACACCAATTTGTTGGTATCATGGCTGACAACAAACCACCGATAAAAAAAGTTAATTAATTTAGATAGAGTGGCGCTATCGAAAATAATAATTAGTGCCTATTTACCGATAATTTTATAACAGTGTAGCGCTGTGTTTTGAGTATGGTAAGTGGCTTATTTTGAGTGATTTTGTATGCAAAATCTTGCATTTTCATAATGGTAAATAATTTTCGAGAAATCAAAAAGCTCACCAGATGAGGTATAAAATATTTCTTCAACGCTTTGATATTTAATTATTTATATTTCTTTTTATTCGCCCAATAATTTATATATTATTTTATATAGTTTCTATTAAGTTAAATAGTATAAAAATAAGATCTAGATCACAAACAATATAATTGTTAATTAACAATTTTGAAATTGTCTATAAGATGAACTTACTAAATTGCTTTTAAGGAGTTTATGGATGTCATCAAAAATTAGAGATTATAACAAGTTAGCTGTTGATATTTTAAATGAGTTAGGTGGTGAGAAAAATATTGTTACCGTCGCTCGTTGTGCAACACGTCTTCGTCTTGTGACCCAAATTACACCAGAGCATGCAAAAGAAAACATAGCTAAATTACCAGGTGTTATTACCGTTGTTGAGAAAGGTGGTCAAATCCAAGTTGTAATAGGTACAAACGTCGATAAAGTCTACAATGCTTTTATTCAGCTGGTTAATACCGATAACAAAATCAAAACAAGTAATGATAACAACATCTTAAATCAAATTATTGCAACAATGTCAGCTGTATTCGCTCCCTTTGTCTATATTTTAGCCGCATCAGGTATTTTGCAAGGCATCTTGATTTTAATTAAATTGGCATCCCCTGAATTAGAAAAAACTGGAACCTTTGGAGTATTCAATTTCATCTCTTGGGCACCTTTTTTCTTTTTACCTATCTTTATTGCTATTACTGCTTCTCAGCATTTTCGTTGTAACTTATATATCGCTGTTGCTTGTTGTGCAGCGCTGTTATCACCAACATGGACTGAGTTTGCAAAACTAATAAGCGAAGGGCAAAAAATTGATCTATTTGGTATTGCGCTATCGCAAACCACTTATGCTTCAACCGTTTTACCACCACTATTTTTAGTTTGGTTACTCTCTTATTTAGAACGATTTTTAGAGCCTAGACTGCACAGCATTATAAAACCCGTTTTATTGCCATTATTTAGTCTTGTCATTATGGTACCTTTAACATTACTTGTTGTTGGTCCATTAACCGCAAATGGTGCGCAATATATCGCTAACGGTTATAATTGGTTTGTCAGTCTAGCACCTTCAATAGCTGGTGGGATTATTGGAGCCGTTTGGCAAGTCTTTGTTATTTTTGGTGTGCATTGGGGGATCACACCTGTTATCGTCGAAAACTTTAAGCAGTATGGTCAAGATTCTTTCCAAGCTTTCCAAACCATTGCCGTTATTGGTCAAGTTGGTGCAGCATTAGGTTTTTATTTAAAAACCAAAACGCAAGAGATGAAAGGTATTTCGTTATCGGCTTTTATCACTGGCTTATTCGGTATAACCGAACCTGCTATTTATGGTGTTAACTTACGCTTTAAAAAACCATTTATTTATGGTTGTATTTCTGCATCTTGTGGTGGTATTGTGGCAGGATTTTTTGCTCCTCACTATGTTGCTTACGCTGGTTTACCAGGTCCATTAACTATCGTTAATGCAATTAGCCCAAATAATCCTGGTTCATTTATTGGCGTGTTGATTGGTGCGCTTATTGCTCTTTTAGGACCTGTATTGTTAATCCAACTATTTGGTACTGGTGAAACAGTGCAAGATGCTGCTGTTGTTGAAAATGATAACCCTAAAATTCTTCTTGATGAGGTTAATATTACTAGCCCGATGACAGGCCATGCTTTACCACTGAGTGAAGTGCCCGATCCTGCTTTTTCACAAAAACTCATGGGTGAAGGGATTGCCATTGAGCCTACTGATAATCACGTTTATGCACCTTTCGATGCCGAGGTAACTGCGGTATTTGAAAATTCCAAACATGCTATTGGGTTAACATTAGATAATGGCGTTGAATTATTAATTCATGTGGGGATTGATACGGTTAATTTGACTAATAACGAGTTTGCATATCATGTTGAATTACACCAAAAAGTGAAAAAAGGTGATCAACTAATCAGCTTCAATCCTGAGGCAATAAAACAAGCAGGCTACCCACTAATCACCCCAATTATTATTGTTAATACCGATCAATACCAATTCATTTCATTAACGGATAAAACAGAAGTGACAGTTGATGATATCATATTTAACATTAAGCAATAACAAGGAATCAAAAATGACTAAAAAACCATTTTTATGGGGCGGTGCTTTAGCCGCTCACCAATTTGAAGGTGGCTGGAACGAAGGCGGCAAAGGACCAAGCGTAGTTGATGTCATGACAGCAGGTGCGCATGGCGTAGCAAGACAAATCACTCAAGATATTGAACCTGATAAGTTTTACCCAAACCATACGGCCATTGATTTTTATCATCATTATAAAGATGATATCAAACTCTTTGCTGAATTAGGTCTTAAATGTTTACGCACGTCAATTGCTTGGACACGCATTTTTCCAAAAGGTGATGAGCTTGAACCAAATGAAGAAGGCCTGCGCTTTTATGATAATGTTTTTGATGAGCTCATTGCTCATGGCATAGAGCCTGTTATCACGCTATCACATTTTGAAATGCCATTACATATAGCTCGCCATTATGGTGGTTTTAGAAACCGTAAAACAGTAGAATTTTTTGAACGTTTTGCGACAGCATGTTTTGAGCGTTATAAAAATAAAGTTAAATACTGGATGACATTTAACGAAATCAATAATCAAATGGATACTAGTAATCCTATCTTCTTTTGGACTAACTCGGGCGTGCAAGTTAAACCTGGCGAAAATCCGCAAGAAGTTCTATACCAAGTCGCTCATTATGAACTTTTAGCAAGTGCCAAAGCAGTCATTGCCGGTAAAAAAATCAATCCTGATTTTCAAATTGGTTGTATGGTATCGCATGTGCCAATTTATCCATATTCTTGTAATCCTGAAGATATGATGGCTTCAGAAATTGCTATGCATCAACGCTTCTTCTTCCCTGATGTTCACGTTCGCGGTTACTATCCAGCTTATGCATTAAAAGAATTTGAGCGTGAAGGCTATAAACTCGATATTACTGAAGAAGATTTAGGTTATTTGAAAAAAGGTACGGTTGATTACATTGGCTTTAGCTATTATATGTCAACCGTTGTGAAAGCGGATGCCAAAAATGATAATCGTGACAACATAGTTAACGGTGCACTACCTAATGCAGTTGAAAATCCTTATATAAAAAGCAGTGATTGGGGTTGGCCAATTGATCCTGAAGGTTTACGTTATACACTTAATCGTCTGTATGATCGATATCAATTACCGCTATTTATTGTCGAAAATGGCTTTGGTGCAATTGATGAACTCGAAAACGGTAATCAAATACACGATAAACCACGTATTGAATACTTAGGTGCCCATATCAAAGCTATGCAAACCGCTATAGATTATGATGGTGTTGATGTAATGGGTTACACTGCTTGGGGGATTATTGATGTTGTATCATTCACTACTGGCGAAATGAAAAAACGTTATGGCGTAATTTATGTTGATCGTGACAATGAAGGAAATGGTAGTATGAAACGTTATAGAAAAGACTCATTTGAATGGTATAAAAAAGTCATTAGCACCAATGGTGAAAGTTTAAAATAAGTAGATTATATAGCTGTAATAATGTTCATTAGAGGGTGCTATCAGATTCAATAGCACCTTCCTTAAATTTAAATATAATAAAATAACTATTGATAAAAGGTAATTAATAAATATTTTTCATGTAGTTATATAAAACTAAAAGTTAAATATCAATTGCTTATCTAGCTGAGGATCGATTAAAGTAACATGAAAGCCAATTAACCGCACGCCCCTTTCATTACGCCTTTCATGCCAAACTTTGTAAGCCTGATCGATTAAATCTTGCTTATCAAGCTTAGCCCAAATATGTTCTTGCGTAGTAAGCTGAAAATCATCAAACTTAAATTTGACACCTTGCCTAGCTATAGACAAATCCGCACGCACTTTACTTAACCGTTTTTCAAGCTCTTCAAATAATGGTTCGAACTGCAATAAACACTCTTCCCAACGATGAATGTCATTCGTTAAGGTCCGCTCTACCCCAACTGATTTACGTTGCCTATCATTACAGACTTCACGTTCATCAATACCTTGACATCTCTCGTACAATACACGACCAAACTTACCAAATTGATTGAGTAATTTAGTTAAATCATACTTAACAACATCTCTACATGTAAATAACCCTAATTCTGCTAATTTTTTTTCAGTAACTTTACCTACACCAGGAATTTTTTTTAGTGGCAATTGTTCAATAAATGTATCAACTTCTTCTGGTGGAATAACATATTGGCCATTAGGTTTATTCATATCGGACGCAATTTTTGCCAAAAATTTAAGTGGTGCTGCGCCTGCCGATGCGGTTAATTCCAATTCATTAAAAATAGTTTGACGAATATCTTGAGCAATAAGCGTTGCTGAACCATAGCAAAGTTTACATTTTGTCACATCCAGATAAGCTTCATCAAGAGACAACGCTTCAATTGCATTGGTATAACGTTTAAATATTTGGTGGATTTGATTCGAAACTTCTTTGTAAACAGCATGCCGCCCCGGTATTACTTTAAGATTAGGACATAGCTTTAGCGCTTGTGACATTGACATCGCACTATGAACTCCATATTGACGAGCTAAATAATTGGCGGTAGCAACCACACCACGCTTACGAGGATCCCCACCTACCGCAATAGGCATATTACGATACTGGGGATTATCTCTCATTTCAACAGCAGCATAGAAACAATCCATATCAACATGAATAATTTTTCGCATAACCTGTTTTCATTGCACTTAAAAAAAACAACTGTATATATATACAATATCATATTTCAAATATGTGTGTAAACTGGGTATTAGCTACTTCTCTAATTTATCAAAATCGATTAAACCTTTTTTATCATATGGATCACCTATCCAGCGTATGGATTCATAGAAATTAGGATTAACTAAACTTTTTTGAGGTATGAATAAGTTATAACTTAATCCGGCTAAATCAGACCATGTATGAATCAAATCTTGAGTACTAAATTTCCGATTAACATAGTCTTGATAATTATTTGGGTGGGTTGCAATCCATTGTGGCGATTCCCAAAGCATAAAAGGAACTGTATACATCGTTCTAGTGGGTGATTTTTCATTACGACCTAAAACGTCATGTGGCGGTGTTTCATAAACATCTTCACCATGATCAGAAAAATACAATATAAAGCCATTTTCTTTACTATTCTTAAATAAATTAAATAATGTAGTTGTAACGTAATCATTGTAACTTACCGCATTATCATAACTATTGTAAACAGGTACTTTACTTTCATCAATATTAAACGGTATGCTTGTTTTACCTTTAAAACGGTTATGCTCACCATTTTTAGGATAACGGAATTCATACTTCATATGAGTACCAAGAAGATGTATAACAATAAATTTCTTTTCAGTTGGATCAGCTAATACTTCTTTAAATGGCTCAAATACAGACTGATCATATTGTCTTGAACTTTGATTACGGTCGTTATTCATATAATACTGTTTGTCGGTTTGTTTAGAAAACATAGTCAACATTGTATTACGTTCAGTTATAGTTTGTTGATTAGTAATCCAAAAGGTTTTGTATCCTGCTTGTTTCATTAGATGAATCAATGAAGGAGTCTTAAGATATAAATCAGGGTGCTGCTCATCAGCAAAGGTTAGGGCTTGTTGTAAAATTTCAATCGTATAAGGTCTTGATGAAACTACATCATTAAATACAACTAAATTAGGATTTTCTTTTTTAAATTGTTCTATTTTTGGGGTAGTATTTCTCCCATAACCATAAAGCCCCATTCTATTGCGAGTTGTTGATTCACCTATGACCAAAACTAACGTCCTTGGAGTATTACCATTTTTATCTTTCAGATTTTCCAATGGCGGTAATGATTCTAAATGCTCTAAAATATGCTCCATATTATTCAACTGCGAGCGATAAGCCCAATAACTGCAAATCAGTTGCCATGGAACTGTTGTTTCCATACGTGTTAATAAATGAGCACCAGCTTTTTCAAAAGATGAATTTTTGACAACTACACTAATGACTAACGGCATTAACGCATAAATAGCAATAAATGAAGATATTAGCCATTTTGTCGTATTTTTAACATAAATCGGCTCTACTTTTTTCCATAGATATATACCGATGGATACATAAATAATTAATACTAAAATTAATTGGACATTTAAATATTGCTGAATAAATTCATGTGACTCATTGAAGTTTGATTCAGCCATAACAAATAAAACACTCTGTGAAAACTCTTGCCTATAAATAGTAAAATAACCAACGGGAATCAGTGATAATCCACCAACAACTAATCCATAAACAGTTGCAATTTTTTTCGTATATTTAGGAAAAATGAAAACAGGAATAAGCCAAATTAAACTATAGATAATTGAATCGCGCAGCCCTATCGCATTAGAATGCCCAGAAAAGAAAATATATAATTGTAATGCACAAGAAAAATAAGTAAAAAATAAAATAACAAAAATAAGAGTCGACCAACTAAATATCAAGTTTTCCTTTTGATTTTTCATAAATTATGATTAGTAATAATTATTTGTAGGTCGCTCTAGTATACTATCTATAGATTAATAAAACCTTAAAAAGAACTGATTAAATGATAAAATATTTTTTCAAAATATCTCTAATCATTAAATGATCACTTTTTATATTAAAGAATAATCTCGATGAATGTTAAATTTTATGAATTAGTAAACATTTAACCCTAATATTTTCGCTGTGAGGCTATTTTCTGGTTGATTTAACTGTTTAGGTGGACCATTAAAAATAGTATTCCCTTTATTTACTACTAAACAACGTGAAAAGTAATTCAAAGTGTCATCAAGATAATGTGACACCATCATTAATGTTAATCCAAACTCATCACAAATTTTATCGACCAATGCTAGCATTTCAAAACGTAAAGCTTGATCAAGAGCAGAAAAAGGTTCATCTAATAATAAAATAGGACGATGTTGAATTAGGCAACGGGCAAGCGCAACACGTTGATATTGTCCACCAGAAAGTTTATCAGGATAACGATCCCCTAAATTATCTAAACCAACATTCGCTAAAATATCATTAACTTGCTTTTTTTCAGATGTGCTTAATTTTAATGATGGCTTTATACCTAAACCAACATTTTGTTTAACCGTTAAGTGGCTAAATAAATTATTATGTTGAAATAGCATCGAAACAGGTCTTTTATTGGGTAAAATTTTGGTAAAATCTTGATGATTTAATATTACTTTACCTGAATTAGGTAATAAGAATCCTGCAATTAAATTTAATAAAGTCGTTTTGCCTGAGCCACTTGGTCCAACCACTACAACTCGCTCTTTTGTAGTAATTTTTACATCAAAATCTATTTTAAAATCATCATAATGATAATTAACTTGATTAAGTTCGATCATAATCCATCACAATTAATAAACTAAACGATAAAGTTAATAATACTGCAGCTGTAACCATACTTTCATGATAATGATAATGGGAGATTTGTTCATATAAATAGTAAGGTAGAGTAGTTACTGACTGCCCTCCAAATAATGCAATAATACCAAAATCACCTAATGACAAAATACCTGAAAAGGCGAAACTCATAATAATGATTTTTTTTAATGCCTTATATTCGACGATATAAAAATGCCTAAAACCATTAATATTAAGAGATTGGCTCAATTGCCAATAACGCAATGTGACCTCATACATAGGTATTGCAAGGTTTTTTAATACAAAAGGCAATGCCATTAAGGCATTACATAACATCATTAATATACAAATAAATACACGGTTATCTGCATATTTAAATAGCAATAAAAACAATCCTGAAGATAATACCATACTAGGAATAGCTAAAATTAATGATCCAACAAGCATTAACTGATTACTCCATTTAATCTGATGATTAATGATCAATCTGCTATTAGTCCATAAAATTAATAAAGCAAGCACTATAGCGATCATAGCAGCACCTAAGGCAATTAAAAGCGAAAATAAGGTAGCTTGTTTAAAAGCCGTATTTAATAGTGATAAGTCAAAAAAACGGCTTCCTTCAATAACTATATTTATTAATGGTAAAAAAATAAATAATCCACCAACTAAAATGATGACAGCACTAAAAAACTTTAAATAATTAGAAACCGATAAATGATAATTTTGCTTATTAAAATCAATAGTTACATTTTGATTATCTTTATTTTTATGAAGTATTTTCTGGGTCAGCCATAAAAAACTGATACAGCATATTAGCTGTATACCGGCAAATAAAACAGCTTGTAGCAGTTCAAACTCTCGAATAGATTGATAAATTGCCACTTCAATAGTGGTATATTTAGGCCCTCCACCCAGCGCAAGCACTATAGCAAAACTAGAGAAACACAGCATAAAAATTAATGCAGCCATAGGAAATAATTGACATCGCAATAAAGGCCATTCAATCAATTTAAAATAGGTAATACTTGAAAAATTCAATTGCGCAGCCAATCGCTTATGTTCAACAGGAACAAGGCTTAATGTTTGATAAAACAAACGACAAGCATACGGAAAATTAAGAAATACATGAGCTAGCAAAATTCCTTTTAACCCATAAATTGACCACCCAGAAAATGATATACCAAAATATTTTAAAATAGAGGCTAATAACCCCTGTTGACCATAAATTGACAAAAGACCAGTTACAACTACTAACGAAGGCAATATAAAAGTGATAGGCATTAAACGCAATAATAGGTGCTTACAAAAGAAATCAACCATTGATAATGCTTTTGCCATTAATAGAGCTAATAGGATTGACAATATAGTAGATAATACCGCTTGAAATACCGTTATCCCAATTACATGCAATAAATAACTATCGAAATAAATATTAAAATCATTCGACTCAATAGCCGCTTGACAAAGTGCAAATAATGCCGCACCTAATACAATTAAAATTATACTTGCCGAACTAATACCAGGCAGCAATGTTTTAAATTTCAACATTCTTTTTAATTGCTTACTAGTTGCTAATAGCTGATTGCCATTCACGTATCCACATTTTTTGATTTTGTTCAACTCGTTTTGAATCAAACTCAAGAACTTTATTCACTGATTGGATTTGTTGAAAAGCTTCAGGTAGCTGTGTATTTATTATCGGATACATAACATTTTTTTCGGCAAATTGGCGCTGAACTTCTGGTGTTAATAAATATTGTAAAAAACGACGTGCAAGTTCCGTTTTCTGAGTATATTTGACGATCCCGGCAACTTCAACTTGACGATAATGTCCTTCATCAAAAATAGCAGCTTCATAATGATCATCATTATCATTTATAATATGTGCAACTGGTGAAGTACTATAGCTTAGCACAAAATCTGCTTCCCCTTTTAAAAACAGGCCATAAGCCTCACTCCAACCTTTCGTTACCGTTACTGTATTTTTAGCAATTTTTTCCCAAACAGTAACTGCCTTATCACCATATATATATTTCACCCAAAATAGTAATCCTAATCCAGGCGTACTAGTCCTTGGATCTTGATAAATGATTTTCCAATTGGCTTTATTATATACTAGGTCATGAAAACTATGTGGAGGATTGTTAATTTTTTCTTTGTTATAAATGAAAGCAAAATAACCAAAATCATAAGGGATAAAATCAATATCCCACCAATCTGTATTAATATTATCAGGTCTTTTAATTTGATGAGGAATAACAATATTAGCAAGCTTTGCTTGTTCTAACAAATTATTATCTAAACCTAAAACTACATCAGCTTTGGTATTATTTCCTTCAAGACGAATACGATTTAAAATTGATACACCGTCACCCAATGTGACAATATTTAGTTGGCATTCGCACTGCGTTTCGAAACCTTTTTTTATAGCTTCACCTGGTCCCCATTCTGACATAAATGAACCGTAGCTATAAATGGTTAAAATCGGCTTTGCAAATACAGGATTAACAAGAAAAAATGCCCCAAATAGCATAAAAAACAAAAGATTCTTACAAAGCATTTTGCCTCCAGAAGCCAAATAAAAGACAAAAGGTTTGAGCAGACATAATAACTCAAATCCCTCCGCTGGTATAATCCAGTTCAGGTTCGGCGGGTTATGTCGATATAAAGGACATTCTCAGCCATTTAGGCACCCCGTTGAGAACATCGATTAGTTTAGTGTTTCCAAGAAGAATTGTAAATAGTTGATGCAAATATAAAAAAGTTAGTATAAAGGAAAACTTATCAACGAAGAATAAATAAAAATATTACTTACAAAAATCATATAACAGCAGAAAATATATAAATGATAATTAATCGCTATAAACCTGAGCCCTATCAAGTTCAGAAGCACATATAATGATAATGTAGGTAAATAGCTTCTATCCATATGCTTATAACCCCCAAGGATTTTATCTTAAATTTAAAACAATTAATGATCAGTGCAGATATCCTTATTACTTTACCAATACTAAACTCTAACAATAAAAATTATTTGTTCAATTCATTGAACAAACCGAAAATCTATATGAATTTCCCCTTTTCTCAAAAGGTAACTATTAACCTTCTAGATCCTAAAACTATACCAGGAAGTGAATTACTCGATCACATAATACAACGTCATTACCGACAATAATTATTAATACTTCCACTACATTTCAAGAAAACAAATTGAAAGAATTTGTAAATTCCACAAAATCACTTTTAGTGAAAAAACATGAAAAATATTGGCAAACCCTAGTTAAACGAAAGAAAAGCGCTTAATCCGATAAGTGACAATTCATTACTTTGTCGGTATTATATTTAGCATTTTATGATGATTAATTAGGTTTAGTGTGAATATTCAACAATTACTAACACAACGTGTTTTGCAAGCTATGATCATGGCAGGTGCAGACAAGAACAGCGACGCATTAATTAAACAATCTACTAAAGTTCAATTTGGCGATTATCAAGCTAATGGCATTATGTCTGTTGCTAAAAAAATGGGAATCCCTCCTCGCGAACTTGCTCAGACGGTTTTACAGCATCTTGATGTTGATGATATCGCCGAAAAAATTGAAATTGCAGGTCCAGGTTTTATTAATATCTTTTTAAAAAATAGTTGGATTGCAGAGCAAAATGAAACTGCACTAAACTGTGACAAACTTAATATCACTTTACCAACAAAACCTCAAACAATTGTAGTTGATTATTCAGCACCTAATGTTGCTAAAGAAATGCACGTGGGACATTTACGATCAACCATTATTGGTGATGCAACGGTAAGAGTATTGAGCTTTTTAGGTCACAATGTCATTCGTGCTAATCATGTTGGTGATTGGGGAACGCAATTTGGTATGTTAATTGCGTATCTTGAAAAGATGCAAAATGAACATGCCAATGATATGGATCTTTCAGATTTAGAGTCATTCTATCGCGCCGCTAAAAAACATTATGACGAAGACGAAGTATTTGCCGAAAAAGCTCGTAATTATGTAGTGAAATTACAAGGTGGCGATGAATATTGTCGTGATATGTGGCGCAAGCTAGTTGATATTACCATGACGCAAAATATTGCCACTTATAAACGTTTAAATGTTACGTTATCGCTTGAAGACACCATGGGTGAGAGCATTTATAACAGCATGCTACCTAATATTGTTGCCGATTTAAAACAGAAAGGGCTTGCGGTTGAAAGTGAAGGGGCGATTGTTGTTTTTCTTGATGAGTATAAAAACAAAGAAGGCGAACCGATGGGTGTTATCATCCAAAAACGTGATGGTGGCTACCTTTATGCAACAACCGATATTGCTTGTGCTAAATACCGTTACGAAACGTTACATGCCGATCGTATTCTTTATTATACTGATTCCCGCCAACATCAACATTTAGAGCAAGTTTGGGCTATTGTTCACAAAGCTAAGTATGTACCAGAATCATTAAAGCTTGAACACCATATGTTTGGTATGATGTTAGGTAAAGATGGTAAGCCGTTTAAAACCCGTTCTGGCGATACTGTTAAATTAAATGATTTACTAGATGAAGCGTGTGAACGCGCAACAACTTTAATTCGTAACAAAAATCCAGATCTTTCTGAAAGTGAGCTTGCAAAAATTGTCGATGCGGTGGCTATTGGTGCAGTTAAATATGCTGATCTTTCTAAAAATCGGACTACTGATTATGTTTTTGATTGGGATAATATGTTGTCATTTGAAGGCAATACTGCTCCTTATTTGCAATATGCTTATACTCGTGTGTTATCAATTTTTAAAAAGTCCAATATCTCCGAAGATAGCTTAACGGCTAATATTAGTTTAGAATCTGATAAAGAGCGTGCTTTAGCAACTCGTTTAATTCAATTTGATGAAACTATTTCAATCGTGGCAAATGAAGGTACACCGCATGTGCTTTGTGCTTATCTTTATGAAATTGCGACGCTATTTTCAAGTTTTTATGAAAACTGCCCTATTTTGGCGGCAGAAAATGAGAGCTTGAAACAAAGTCGCTTAAAATTAGCTTCGTTGACGGCTAAAACACTTAAAATTGGTCTTGATATGTTGGGCATCAAAACAGTTGACAAAATGTAGTTGAATAATTCACCAATGCTACTGCATTGGTGAATTGTAGTACGAACGACTTAATTTGTTCAAAGATTAACATGAATTTGTTGATAAATCGTCATTAAAACAAATTAATACCGTTAATACTTATATTCATAACAATTATAAGCATTTAGTTATAACCGCATTCCCCCGTTATTTGAATCACTCACTTTTTAACGTGCTATTTCCCAAACAATAATCAGTGTTAAAATAAATCGATAATTTCTTATTTAAATATCCTACGTTATTATTCATATCTATTATTTAATTAGGCATTCAAATATCAAGGAAATTTAAAATGTCTCGATTTTTTTACAATTTATTATTCATATTAAACAGTAAGTTAACTATAAAAAACTTTCTTATACCAATGATAATGATCATAAAATACTATTCCTATCATAATTAGTCTAAAAAATAATACTTTAACTATATCATTTATTTATATATTTTATAGATTATAGCTCTTGCTATTAAAAATATTTTGGTTAGAATTTCTTCAATTTTTGATCGCCTAGGTATAAGCACAATGAATGATTACAGCTTTACAAGTTTAATCAATAAAATTATTAATGTTACATTTAATCCTCCTTTTTGGAGGATTTTTTTTACCTATTGCGCTCGATTTTAGCAACTTCATTTAGAATGATTGAATTATAGAGGCAGATTATGATTGAACATAAAAACATGCTATTAACGACAAAAGACCAAAGTTTAAAAGCCTATTTAATGCATAAAATTAAGCAAAACGGCGGTTGGATTAATGCACATATGCATGCGGATCGTGCTTTTACTATTTCGGTTGATAGTTTTGATGTCTATCAAAAACAGACTTTAATTGAAAAATGGGATACGCTCGATAAAGTCAAAGCAACGATGAGCGAAAATGATTACTATCGTCATTTTAGTATGGCAGTTGAACGTATGATTGAGCAAGGCGTAAGTGCTATGGGATCGTTTGTTGATATTGATCCAATCACCGAAGAACGTGCAATCAGAGGAGCACTCCGTGCACGTGAAACCTATAAAAATGACATAACCATAAAACTAATTAATCAAACACTTAAAGGTGTTATCGATAAAGAAGCTCGTTATTGGTTCGATAAAGGCGCCGATTTAGTTGATATTATTGGCGGTTTACCACGTCGAGATGAACGTGATCATGGTGAAGGAATGGGGCTTAAGCACCTTGATGTATTAATGCAAACGGGTAAATCATTAGGCAAAATGGTTCATGTTCATGTTGATCAATTTAATTCTCAAGATGAAATCGAAACCGAGCAACTAACTGATAAAACTCTAGAACATGGTATGCAAGGACATGTAGTAGCTATTCATAGTATTTCAATCACAGCCCACAGTTTAGAATATCGTCAAAGGCTTTATAAAAAAATGAAAGAAGCTAAAATGATGGTTATTGCTTGTCCTTTTGCATGGATAGATAGCCCTCGCCGTGAAGAACAAGGCCCTACTCGTAACTCATTAACCCCTGTTGATGAACTGGCTGCTGCTGGTATTCCTGTTGCTATTGGCACGGATAATGTTAGTGATTATATGTTACCATTTTCAACGGGTAATATGTGGGAAGAACTTAAATTGCTAGTAACAGGATGCCGTTATACCGATCTTGATAATGTCGTTAAGGTTGCTACTAAAAATGGCCGTTTGGTACTTGGTATAGATTAATTGTAAATAAAAGAGTTACCCCTAAATGTTATAGACATTATAAGGTTAAACTAATACACATAACAAAAAACCCCAACTGAGCAGTATCGGCTGCATTTGTTGGGATTTTAAATAAGTATAATCAACTAATTTACTTTGGTTCTTATATCACTATAGTAGAGAACAGCATACTATTAAGAACCAGCACGATAATTAGGTGGCTCTTTAGTAATAAGCACATCATGAACATGGCTTTCTTTCATTCCTGCGCCAGTAATGCGATAAAACTTAGATTTAGTACGTAATTCTTCAATCGTTAAACAACCGGTTAACCCCATACATGAACGTAAACCACCCATTTGTTGATGAATAATCTCTTTTAATAATCCTTTATAAGCAATACGCCCTTCAATTCCTTCTGGCACTAATTTATCCGCAGCATTATCAGATTGGAAATAACGATCAGAAGAGCCTTTTGCCATAGCACCTAATGAGCCCATACCACGATAAGACTTATAAGCACGACCTTGGAATAATTCAATTTCACCTGGTGCTTCTTCGGTTCCTGCAAACATTGAGCCAACCATTACACAGGAAGCCCCTGCAGCAATTGCTTTTGCAATATCACCTGAAAAACGAACTCCACCATCAGCAATAACTGGAATATTATATCTTTGAGCTATTTCAACGGCATCCATAATCGCACTAATTTGTGGCACCCCTACACCTGTCACAATACGCGTTGTACAGATAGAGCCAGGACCAATACCAACTTTAACCGCGTTAACTCCAGCATCAATAAGCGCTTTTGCACCTTCTGCAGTCGCTACATTGCCACCGATAATTTGTAAATCAGGATAAGCTTGTCTTGCCTGGCGAATACGCTGTAATACTCCTTCTGAATGCCCGTGTGATGAATCAATCAACAAAACATCTATCCCGGCCTCAATTAAAGCAGCAATACGTTCTTCATTACCTGCACCCGCACCAACTGCAGCACCAACACGCAACCTTCCTTTTTCATCTTTACAAGCATTTGGTTTTTGTTCGGCTTTATTATAATCTTTAACGGTTATCATTCCTTTTAAATGGAATTTTGAATCGACTACCAATACTTTTTCGACACGGTGTTCGTGCATTTTTTGTAGTACAATGTCTCGTTTTTCACCTTCTTTAACGGTTACTAACCTCTCTTTAGGCGTCATCACCGCAGTAACTGGTAGTGATAAATCTGTAGCGAATCGAACATCTCGAGCAGTAATAATTCCGACTAATTCTTGTGTTTGAGTAACCACAGGAAAACCGGCAAAACCATACTCCTTAGCTAAATCAATAACTTGTTTTATTGTGGCAGTAGGTAATACAGATACAGGATCTTGAACTATCCCACTTTCGTACTTTTTAACACGCCTTACATGATTTGCTTGATGTTCAATCGACATATTTTTATGAATAAAACCAATACCTCCTTCTTGCGCAAGCGCAATAGCAAGATCTGATTCAGTTACCGTATCCATTGCGGCAGACAGCATTGGAATATTTAATTTGATTGTTTGAGTAAGTTGGGTACTAATATCAGCGGTATTGGGCAAAACAGTAGAGTGAGCTGGAACTAATAAAACATCATCAAACGTGAGGGCTTCTTTAACTATACGAGACATGACAATATTCACCATTGAGTTAAATTGTTGATAAAATATTGCCGATGCATTCTACTTGCTTTTCTAGTAAAAGGCTAGAAGCATTTTATTTTAGGTTGATAGTTTTTTATTTTGTTAGAAAAATAGAATTTGGTTTTATAATATTTTACATAAATGATTTACCGATAAACTGTCTACTTTTCAACCTAAATAAATTTATACCTTCGTATTTTTTATAACCCAAATTAGTCAAAAATACATTGTAATCTATGATCACAATGTCAAATACACCTCATTTTGGTTAAGTACTTTTTATTGCGCTATAGATACAACCTGTATTAGATTACTAATTTAAAAAAAGTGTTAACTATAATATTAATGATAGAGAAAATTTTAAAGACATAAACATAAGTGGCATCACTTATTCGCTCATCGCATCATTAGAAGTAAAATCACATTTTTAAAATCAATCCATTTTTTGAGCCATAAGAATATAATTTACATCAATATTGGCACCTAATTTAAACTGGTTTTTTAATAAATGGTATTCCATACCAATCACATCGCCAGTACTAAGCCCGGCTTGCTCTACCCAAGTCATAAGCTCAGAAGGTCTAATAAATCGGTTAAAATCATGTGTACCTTTAGGTACAAGCCGAGCAATATATTCTGCGCCATAAATTAACAGTAGCTTGGCTTTGTGATTGCGATTAATTGTTGATAAAAACAATTTACCATTAGGCTTAAGTAATTTAGCACATGCCCGAATAATCGAAAGAGGGTCTGGTACATGTTCTAATAGTTCCATACAGGTAATTACATCATAGTGCTCTGGGTATTGCTTGGCGTGTTCTTCAACAGTCTGCTTTTTATAATCAATTGATAGACCACCCAACTTAGCATGTGATCTTGCAACGTCTAATGACACATCAGCCAAATCGATAGCTGTAACTTTAGCTCCTAACTTAGCTAAACTTTCCGATAAAATCCCCCCACCACAACCAACATCTAAAACCAATTGATTCTCAATAGAAGCACATTGTTGTTTAACATAATCAACGCGTAATGGGTTAATAATGTGTAATGGCTTACATTTGCCATTAGGATCCCACCATTCAGAAGCTAATTGAGAAAACTTATCTATCTCATTAATATCGACATTTTGTGACATGGACTCTCTTTTTATTTATAAATATTCTTAATAAAGAAACATTTTATGCTATACCTATTATTAATAAAAGGACTAAATAACATATTTGCAGAACTAATAATTCAAGTAATAATATAATGGCAAAGCCAATTTGTTTATCAAATCTTGTTATAATTTTATCTTTAAATTAATTATTTATATTAATAATTTTAATGATTTCTTGTTTCACCCATTATTTCATGGCATGATTTACGACGCTGAAAGATTTTAATAAAGTCATGGTTAGGCGTTTGCCTAAATTAAAATGAAACAATAATTGAAGAAATCAAAGGAAAATTCATGAGTACAGGAACTATGAAAAAAAGTCATTCACAGTGGAGCTCCCGCATGGGATTCATGCTTGCAGCAGCCGGCTCTGCTGTTGGATTAGGTAACATTTGGAAATTTCCCTATATGGCTGGTGAAATGGGTGGCTCTGCATTTGTGCTCACTTATTTACTTTTCATGTTTATGATAGGACTACCCATTTTAGTGTTAGAATGGTTAATCGGTCGTCGTGGACAAAAAAACCCAATTCACACAATGGAAGATGTCGCTGTTTCAGAAGGTCGTTCTAAGTCATGGCGTTGGGTTGGCATTATCGGCGTACTTGGTTCATTTCTAATCTTATCTTTTTATAGTGTAATTGGTGGTTGGGCAACTGATTACATTGTTTTAGCTGCAAAAGGTTCATTTGAAGGAGTTACTGGCGAAAAAACAGACCAAATATTCACTGATTTTCTTAGTAATGTGAATAGTCTATTAACATGGCACACTGTATTTATGTTTGCAACTGCATTTATTGTTGCATTGGGTGTTGGCGCTGGCTTAGAACGCGGGTGTAAAATCATGATGCCTGGACTAGGAATCTTACTACTTGTTTTAGTTGGTTACGCAGCTTATGCAAGTGGTCCATATTTTTGGGTAGCATGTAAATTCTTATTTTCACCAAATTGGTTAGCCTTAAATAGCACAGCTATTTTAGCCGCATTAGGTCATGCATTTTTTAGTTTATCCTTAGGCATGGGAATCATGATGGCATACGGCTCGTATCTCGGACAAGACGTCAACTTATTATCAACGGCTCGAACTGTAGTTATATTAGATGTAGTTGTTGCAGTACTTTCTGGGTTAGCTATTTTCCCATTAGTATTTGCTAATGGCTTACAAGCTGGAGCAGGTCCTGGTCTAATTTTTGTTACGCTACCAATTGCTTTTGGTAACATGACTGGCGGTTTAGTTTTAGGCATATTATTCTTTATCTTCTTAACATTTGCGGCGTTAACTTCTTCTATTTCTTTATTAGAGCCAACAGTTGAACTATTAGAAGAAAGAACACCTATGGGTCGTAAAACTGCAACCGTAGTAAGCAGCATTATCATTTGGGCATTAGGAATTGCTTGTATATTGTCGTTTAATCAATGGGCTGATGTGAAATTATTTGATAAAAATATTTTCGACTTACTTGACTATTTAACCAGCAAAATTATGTTACCTGTTACTGGGTTAGGCACTATCATTTTTGGCGCGTGGATGATGAATCAAAAACATATTCGCAATGAGCTCAACTTAAGTTCTTCATGGTTTGGAATATGGTCCATACTTACACGCTTTGTTATTCCAGTTGCAGTGGTTACTATTCTTATTTACGGATTTTTATAACACTTAAAAAGTTAATTAATGTTCAATTTAAAAGCTCTGAATTTTTCAGGGCTTTTTTAAACAAAAAACGACCAAATAGCTAATTAAATTTTTTAACCTCTATTGAAAACTGTCTTTTTATTCCCATATAGCAATACAACAATAAATCAAACTATTAAATTCATGTTATTCAATTAATATTATGTTCTATTTCATTATCATTTGTTTTTGAAACATGATTTATGAGTTACATTCCTTATCAGTAAAGCATAATTAATTGAGTTTTATATAAATTTAGAGGGACTAGTCAATGAGTAAGCAAGGTACTGAAACTCGCGGATTTCAATCTGAAGTTAAACAAATTCTACATTTAATGATCCATTCTTTATATTCTAATAAAGAGATTTTTTTAAGAGAACTTATTTCAAACGCATCTGATGCGGCCGACAAACTTCGTTTTAAAGCACTTGAAAACCCAGATCTATATGCTGGCGATAGTGAACTAGGTGTACGTATTTCAACCAACAAAGAAGCTGGCACCTTAACCATTACTGACAATGGTATTGGGATGACCCGAGATGAAGTGATTGAAAACTTGGGTACTATTGCTAAATCAGGCACCAAAGCTTTTTTAGAGTCTATTGGTAGTGATCAAGCCAAAGATAGCCAATTAATTGGTCAGTTTGGTGTAGGTTTTTATTCAGCCTTCATAGTTGCTGATAAAGTCACAGTTAGAACTCGTGCTGCCACAGCAAAAGCTGACCAAGCAGTTATGTGGGAATCAGCGGGTGAAGGTGAATACACCATATCTGACGATAATAAAGAAACTCGCGGCACCGAAATCACTTTACACTTAAAAGAAGAAGAAAAAGAATTTTTAGAAGATTGGCGTTTGCGTTCTATTATCAGCAAATATTCTGATCACATTTCACTTCCTGTTGAAGTACAAACCACTGACGAAGAAAGCAAAGAAGTCAAATGGGAAAAAATCAACAAAGCACAAGCACTTTGGACACGCAGTAAATCAGAAGTCACTGACGAAGAATATAAAGAGTTTTATAAACATTTATCACACGACTTTGCCGATCCATTAAGTTGGAGTCATAATCGCGTTGAAGGTAAACAAGAGTACACCAGCTTACTTTATATCCCATCTAAAGCACCATGGGATATGTGGAATCGCGATAATAAACACGGATTAAAACTTTATGTACAACGTGTTTTTATTATGGACGATGCTGAACAGTTTATGCCAAACTATTTACGTTTTGTAAAAGGCTTGATTGATTCAAATGATCTGCCATTAAATGTATCGCGTGAAATTTTACAAGATAATAAAATTACTCAAAACTTACGTAATGCATGTACTAAACGTGTGTTACAGATGCTTGAAAAACTTGCTAAAGATGATAAAGAACAATATCAACAATTCTGGAATGAGTTTGGTTTAGTATTAAAAGAAGGCACTGGTGAAGACTTTGCAAACCGTGAAGCCATTGCTAAATTAATTCGTTTTGCGTCAACTCACACCGATAGCGATGCACAAACAGTATCTCTAGAAGATTACATTAGCCGTATGCAAGAAGGTCAAGAAAAGATCTACTACATTACCGCAGACAGCTATGGGGCTGCTAAAAATAGCCCTCACCTAGAGCTATTCCGTAAAAAAGGAATTGAAGTATTATTATTATCTGATCGCATCGATGAATGGATGATGAGCAATTTAACGGAATTTGATGGCAAACAGTTCCAATCTATCAGTAAATCAGACGAATCGATCGAAAAACTTGCCGATCAAGATAGTGAAGAACAAAAACAAGTTGAAAAAGAACTCGAACCATTTATTGAGCGAGTAAAAACCGCATTAGGCGATAAAGTGAAAGAAGTGAAATTAACTCACCGTTTAACTGATACACCGGCAATTGTTACTACTGCTGCTGACGAAATGAGCACACAAATGGCGAAATTATTTGCTGCAGCAGGTCAAAAAGCACCAGAAATCAAATACACATTTGAAATCAATCCAGATCATAAACTGGTCAAACGTATTGCCGATACGCAAGATGAAAGCGCATTTAACGATTGGATAGAACTATTGTTAGATCAGGCTTTACTTGCTGAAAAAGGATCATTAAGCGATCCAAGCAAATTTATTCAAACCATGAATAAATTACTAGCTCAATAACAAGGTAATAGGCACTAATCATAGCCCCGAAATATTAACGTTATCGGGGCTTTTTTATATTAGTAAAAAAATCACTATATTTTTTCAAATAGCGTGATATTTATCACATTTTTTTATTTTTATTCCTCTTATTTTTTATAGTAGTTTACAATAAGTAAACATATGAAATTGGATTTAAAAAGTATAAAGTCGATTTAATCAATTCAAGCCTTATAGCCATTAAAGAATAAAAACTGAAGTTACTAAACGTTATGGGTTTATCTATATCGATCTAAATCAATATGGAACAGTCACGATTAAATCGTTATAAAAAAAGCTTCTACTGGTATGAATCCTTGATTGCATTCAAAAAAGAAATACAAAAACAATTTAAACCAATACTATTCGTTATAAAACAAGAGGAATAATTATGTCTAATTCTATAAAATTAGTAAGTTTTCTATTTATCATGCTATTTACCATATGCAATGCATTCGCAGAAGATACTTATCTTTATGTCGTTCGTCATGGTCAAACTATGTTCAATATTGCTCATAGAGCTCAAGGTTGGTCCGATACACCACTAACTAAATCTGGCATCAATGATGCCGAGCAACTAGGCCGTGGTTTAAAAGATGTTAAATTTGTGTCAGTTTATTCAAGTGATTTAGGTAGAGCAAGGCAAACAGCTCGCATCGTTTTAGAATCAAAAGGTGATCCAGTTCAAATGAACGAAATGGAAGGCTTGCGCGAAGCTTATTTCGGTCAATTTGAAGGTGATCTTGATTCTAATATGTGGACACCTGCGGCACAATATCTAGGCTATCAATCAGATAAAGAGCTAATGACTGATTTTTCGCAAGGGAAAATTAGCCTTGATAAGATGCTCAATGCTATAGCAGCAGTTGACAAATTAGGGGAAGCGGAAAATTACAAAACCATAAAAACACGTATGCAAAACTCATTAAAAACCATTGCTGAAGCGGCAAAAGCACAAGGTGGTGGAAATGTACTTATTGTATCTCACGGGCTTGCAATAATGGCTATGGTAAAAGATCTACAAGATAAACCAATTACTAGCGGATTAGGTAATGCTAGTGTGACAAAAATTCGCTATACCAACAACGGAAAATTCATTATTGAAAGTTTTGGGGATATGAGTTATATGGAAAAAGGTAAAAAAATTAATTAATCAAAAACTAAAAGTATTATTTGGTTTACAACAGTAAGCCAAATTTTACCTGATATAAAAACATTAGCATTTACATAAAATTCTAGCATTTCTTGTTATAAAAGAGCATAATTTCAAAAAATGTTCAGTCGTAAATTTAAAAGATAATATGTTTTATTCAACTAGTTACTCTTCACCTTTAGGTTTAATCACACTCGCCGGTCAAAATAACAAGCTGATTGCCGTATGGATTGAAGGTCAAAAGTATTTTGGTGATACGGTAAATGAACAACTAGAAGACAAACCAAATTTAGCTATTTTTAATGAAACTAAAAAATGGTTTGATAACTATTTTTCAGGCAAAAATCCTGCTATTAAACAACTCCCATTAGCACCTATCGGTACCCCCTTTCGCTATCAAGTTTGGGATATCTTATGCAAAATTCCTTACGGTGAAGTTACGACCTATGGTGATATAGCTAAAAAAATTGCCAAACAAAATAAGGTTAAGACCATGTCTAGCCAAGCTGTGGGCGGTGCGGTCGGTCGCAATCCTATATCAATAATTATTCCTTGCCACCGTGTAATTGGTGCAAATGGCAACTTAACAGGCTATGCTGGAGGCATTGATAAAAAAATTAAGCTACTACAAATTGAAGGCATTGATACTCAAAAATTTTATCGCCCAACTAAAGGAACAGCACTTTAAAACAAAAATATAATTCAGCAAACTATAAAGAGAAACAGTAAATATCTACTTTAGAATATTTTAGCTTTAATTGAATAATAAATATTAAATGATCGCCAGATCGGATTAATTAATATTTTTAGCATTTATACCGTTAAAATTAAAAAGTTTCTTAATTTTCAAATTGAAACAAATATTTTGATTAAAATTTTTTATTTAGATACAATAAAATTTAAATATCCTATTGAATTTAAATTAAAAATTGGTGATTTTTGGTAGAATAGCATAAATTGAATTGAGCTTGTTTTTTATTTATTAAAAATCAATAAGTTAAAAATCTTTAAAAATTCAAAAAATCTGGTAGAATTTATCGCCTACTATAACTGTAAATAAAACATATAGCTACGATTAGAGTGTTCCCTGTATACACAGGGATAAACCGCGAAAACGCCCCAAGAGGCGTATGACAATCTCGTGTTCCCTGTATACACAGGGATAAACCGTAAAAAAATATCTGACCGACAGCTGTTAAATAGTGTTCCCTGTATACACAGGGATAAACCGAATATAATTATTACAAGTACCAACTTAATATTGTGTTCCCTGTATACACAGGGATAAACCTTTAAACACTCCACTACTTTACTCGATGCTTCTGTGTTCCCTGTATACACAGGGATAAACCAGCTCGAGCAGCAAGCCCAACACGTTCGAGTGCGTGTTCCCTGTATACACAGGGATAAACCTCCATCTTTCATGATGTAGTGTGTCATTTGCTGGTGTTCCCTGTATACACAGGGATAAACCGGTATCCGTCATTTACCGGGTGATATCATTGGTGTGTTCCCTGTATACACAGGGATAAACCGCGTGATGTTGAATTGAAGGATGATTCTAATGAGTGTTCCCTGTATACACAGGGATAAACCGCTGGGAATGATTCCGGCAATAAAACGGAATATGTGTTCCCTGTATACACAGGGATAAACCGGCTTTGCACAGCTTTCCAATACCATTGTCAGCAAATGGTTAAGGTGCTAGCTTCTTTGTTGATTGGTTATGAGTTATATTAATTAAATATCACACAATGCGCTGACAACTAAAGTTAACCTGTCAAATACGAACATTTGATAATGTTCATGCCTTGTTTAGGAAAATCACAAATGATTCGAAAAACTGGACGAGCATAGAAGAGGCAATTTCCATGCGACCACTTTGTTTCTAGCATCTGCATCGAGATTGTAAAGAAGGTTCGCCAAACTCTCTGCTCAGACATTACCAAAAAATTAATTGTATTTCGCAAAAGATAAAAACGCCTCAAATCCTAACTGTACTGAAAAATTTAAAGCTTACAGCACCAAATGGTTGCCATTTTAAAACAACGCTAACTAATGCCGTTTAGAGTTTATTTCTGTATATAGAGAACACGTTAATATGGTTATGAATAAAAAAGGATGCTCCTTGATCAATAAATTAATTATTTTCTATGATTTTTACTCAGATTTTTATAAAGATGCCTAATAGCCATAATGGGATGATGAATGATCATCCTAGGTCCAGAAAAACGCATAACTTGTTTTATGTTTTGTTTGTAATCCTTTCTATAGCAGTGTTTTGGACAACGCTCACAAGTCGTTTTTTCCTCACCAAAACGGCACAATGTTAAACGTTGCATTGCATATTGTAAGAGTTCATTACATTCATCACATAACTGGTTGTACAGTGTATGATGTTTTTTATGACAATATAGATAGATCATCACACTAATAGTATGCTTTTCTCGTTGTATGTTAGGACCTGTATTATTTGCAACCATAATTTGATATACGTAAAAAAATAAAGTGTTAAAATTTAACTTATCTATATGATCACAAGGAACTATTAAAATGGCAAGAATTATTAATAAAGATACAATTGTTTGTATGTCTCTTTCTGCTAGGCCAAGCAATTTTGGTACACGCTTTCACAATTATTTATATGAAAAACTTGATTTAAATTATCTTTATAAAGCTTTCACAACCAACAATTTAAAAAATGCCATTTACGGTATTAAAGCATTAGCTATTCGCGGTTGCGCTATTTCAATGCCTTACAAAGAAGCATGCATCGAATTTATAGATGAATTAGATAATTCCGTAAAATCCATTCAATCAGTGAATACTATTGTTAATACTGATCATTATTTAAAAGCTTATAATACCGATTATATTGCAGTGGCAAAACTTATTACAGAAAATAAAATTGATAATACTACACCATTTGTACTAAAAGGTAGTGGTGGAATGGCTAATGCAGTCATTGGCGCTTTTTATGATGCTGGTTTTAAACATGGCATTATTGCAGCACGCAATCAACAAAAAGGTAATGTTTTAGCGAAACGATACGGGTATAAATGGGTAAAAGATGAACAAGAAGTATTGCCAGAACAAGCAAAATTAATCATTAATGTAACCCCAATTGGCATGCTTGGCGGTGCAGAAGCTAATGATTTAGCTTTCTCTGAAACAATGATAAATAATGCCAATATTGTTTTTGATGTAGTTGCCCTGCCCGTTGAAACACCTATGATTAAATACGCAAAAAATTTAAATAAAACGATTATATCAGGTGCAGATGTTGCTGTTATACAGGCATTAGAGCAGTTTATATTATATACAGGTGTTACTCCAAGCAAGGAATTAGTTAAGCAAGCCGGTGATTTTGCCAGATTGGTGGAATAATATTATATTCCACCGGCTTTATTCGGTGGAATATTTAAAGCGTTTTTATAACATAGCTTGATGTAATTTGTGATAGACAGCCAATAGTTTTTGGTGCATTGCAAATTGTTCTAAGTTCTGATTTGATGATTTATCTGTCGTTGCGAAATCAACCAAACCAAAAAACGTTTTCTCGCTTGTTGCATATTGCCACATCTCATCAACGCATACTTTACCATACATTTTATAAAAAGCACTTTGATAATCACTAAACTGCTTTTTATTACGTTCAAGTATAAAATTTACTAATGTTTGTAAGCAACGATAGGCATGATTGCGCTCTTTGGTAAAAATAGATTCATTCATTTCCACTGTCCAATCAATCCATTGTTTTGCCTGTTCTAAATCCTTACCTGCCAAGGCCAACATTGCTTTCAACTCACCGACTCGCAATGTTAACCATGCATTATCTTTACCAGTTGCAATACCGAGTAGTTCACGGATTCTAGCAGAATCATCTAATCCCTCTTCATCTAATTGCTCAATAATGGTAAGGTATTGTTTAGCTGAATGCTTTTTACTTGGTAGGGATAAAATCAAATCACGCAAGTGAATTGCCATATTATTATTAGCAAGGAATAAATCTTCAGGTGGATAAATTTCGGACATACCAACTGCTAAAATTCGACAAGCATAAACCCCAAGATGCTCATAATCCATAATGAGGACTTCCGTTTTGTGACGAGTAAAAATAGCCATTAAGTTATTAAATTCTTGTTCTGTTGTGCCCGAAAAATCCCAATCAACAAAATCATAATTGGACTCTTCTTTAAATAAATCCCAAGAAATTAATCCACTTGAATCAATAAAATGCGTTTCTAAATTGCTCAGTTCAGCAACCTCATCATTATTAAAGCTTGGCGGTGAAAAGACATCAAGATCTTTTAAACTGCGCCCTTGTAATAATTCAGTAACTGTTCTTTCAAGAGCTACACCAAAATTAGGGTGAGCACCAAACGAAGCATAGCAAGTACTATTTTCAGGATTAAATAACACGACACAAATGACAGGAAATTCACCGCCCAATGAAGCATCAAAACAGTAAAGTGGAAATCCTTCGTTTTCAAGTGTTGTTATAGCTGCCAAAACAGCAGGATAACGATTAATCACATCTATTGGAATAGTCGGTAAACTAATCGCTTGCGAAATTATTTTATTTTTTACATAACGTTCAAAAATTTCAGATAGAGCCTGAACGCGTGCTTCATTACGTGTATTACCTGCTGACATACCGTTTGATGCATATAAATTAGCAATGAGATTAACGGGAATATAAACTGTTTTTTGATCAGATTGTGATACAAATGGTAAAGCACAGATACCGCGTTCGATATTACTTGACTGCAAGTCTACTAAATCCGTAGCGCCTAACTCTTTATCGGGATCATAAAACTTGAGGAGTTTTTTTGATAACAAGCCTTTTGGTAATGAGTTATCATCTGGAATAGCAAACCACTTTTCAGTGGGATAATGCACAAATTCTGCATTAGCTACCTGCTTACCTAGATAAAAATCAGAAAAAAAGTAATTGGTAGACAATCGTTCAAAATATTCCCCTAATGCCGAAGCCAAAGCAGCTTTTTTCGTTGCACCTTTGCCATTAGCAAAACAGAGTGGACATGCTTTATTTTGTATGTGAACTGACCAAACATTAGGAACTGGGTTTAGCCAAGAGGCTTCCTTAACTTCTAAATTAAATTTAGTTAATTGTTGATGAAAATAATCGATCGAATCTTCAAGAGCGGCATCTTTGCCAAGAATAAAAGTTTTCATAATTTTTTAATAATTAATTATATTGATTTCTTCTAGAAAATGTTTTCTAATATAAATGGATTATTTTAAATAATCATTCTAAACTTAATTTTAATAATATACATCAAAAATATTGAGGAAGAGATGAATAATTTTAAACCATTAGATTTACTTTTTTTTAGACGTTTAATAATGCCAAGTGTGTTAACTTTCCTATATTGGTTATTGTTAGCTTTTATTGTAATCATGAATATTATTAACATGTGTTACGTGTCTTTTTTAGGTGGATTATTTGGCTTAATTGGTGGTGTTATAGCTACACGCCTTATTTTTGAATTAATGTGCGTATTTTTTAGCATTAATAGAAACTTAGAAAAACTAGTTGATTTACAATCAAACAATAGCAATAGCCCTACTAATATTGAAGATAAAAACAGTTAATCTTCTATAAGCTGATTGACTGATATATCCAACGTTTAATTGTTGGATATATCTAATGCCCATCTTGGATTAATTTCAATAGCCAACTCATTATTAACTTTTAACTTCAAGTGAATCATCCCCGCATAAGCTATCATTGCACCATTATCAGTGCAAAATGCGAGCCTAGGATAATAAGCTTGCCCATTTCTTTGTTGCATTAGACTAGAAAGTTTGTCACGTAATGAATCATTAGCGCTAACACCACCTGCAATAACTAAACGCTTATATCCTGTTTGTTCAAGAGCTCGGCGCACTTTTATTACCAAGGTATCCACAAGTGCATCTTCAAAAGCTCTAGCGATATCAGCTTTAGTTTGTGGATCAATAAGATTATCAGTTTTATTTTGATGAATAGTATTTGCAGCAGCCGTTTTAAGACCAGAAAAACTAAAATCAAGCCCAGGTCGATCGGTCATTGGTCTTGGAAAATGAAACCGAGAAGGATTCCCTTGTTTAGCTAATTGAGATAATTTTGCACCACCTGGGTAATCAAGTCCAAGTAGCTTAGCTGTTTTATCAAACGCTTCACCTGCAGCATCATCAATTGATTCACCTAATAATTTATATTGTCCAATACCAGTTACACTAAATAATTGAGTATGTCCTCCAGAGACCAATAACGCCACAAATGGAAACTTAGGAGGATTATCTTCAAGCATTGGCGCAAGCAAATGCCCTTCCATATGGTTAACCGCAATAGCAGGAACATTCCAAGCATAAGCGAGTGAACGCCCAATTGATGCACCTACCATTAAAGCACCAATTAACCCTGGTCCCGCAGTATAAGCAACACCATCAATATCCGCTGAGGTTAAATTAGCCTCTTTTAATGCAGCTTGAATTAGTGGTACTGTTTTACGAATATGATCGCGTGATGCAAGCTCAGGAACCACTCCCCCATAATCAGCATGTAATTTAATTTGTGAATATAGTTGATTAGCCATTAAACCGTGCTCATCATCATAAATCGCAACGCCTGTTTCGTCGCAAGAGGTTTCTATGCCAAGAATCTTCATTAATGCTTACCTGAAAAATCTGATGTGTTTTCGTCGCTCCAAAGATCTTGTTCTGATATATCTTTATCAGCTATACGATATTCTTCTGTTGCCCAATCACCCAAATCGATAAGTTGACAGCGTTTACTACAAAAAGGACGGTATGGACTCTTTTCTGACCACTCGACTTCTTTTTGGCAAGTTGGACATTTAACAAATGCTTTTGTTAGACTATTCATTACTATTCTTTTCAAGTTCTCTTTAAAATTATTAGCAACATGCTAGCTCAAATTCAATGGTATCTATATTAACATTTTCACAAGTTTCAAGCGGTAAAAAACGTATACTATAACGAGACATATGCCCAGAAACTTTCGGATAAACTCTTTTATCTAAAGAAACGCGGATACGGATCAAATTTACATCGCCGTTTGTTTCTTGGAAAAAGTTATTACTATAATTAAATTTCTTAAATTCACCTAATTGCCTTATTAATTGCATACAAGATGTCAAGGATTCATCCAATAAGGACAAATTTTCTAACCAATTCTTAACTTGTGCATCTCGTTTTTCTTGAGAGAGTTTAAGCCACAGATAAAAAGAAGGTATATCAAAACTACAACATCCCCCAGGAATCATTAATCGTTGTCTAATTGCCATAATAAAACGGTCATCCTTTAAAGGCTGACCTAATCTAGATATTGTATTAAATCTAATTAAAAAAGACTCTAGCTTGCTCAGTAATCCATTTAATAACTCTTGATCTACCCCATCAATATTTATCCATGCGTTAAGTTTTTGTTTTTGAGATTCAATCTCTTTTATCAAATCGCCTTTTACATCATTGCGTTCAATTATTTCAAGTAATTCTGATAATGCATGAAAAAAAAGCAATGCATTGTTTTGATTAAAATGACAATGCATATTAATCTGCTGTAACAAAAATTCAATACGTAACCAAATACGCATTTTTTCATTCAAAGGATGTTCAAAAATAATATCATTCATGCTTATTCATTCTTCATTTCCAAATGTTTTTAAATATTGCTGATGTAATTTATTGACTTGTAACGTTAATGAAGATAAATCACCATCATTTTTAATAATATCATCAGCATAAGATAATCTTTTACTAGAAGTAACTTGTGAAAGTATCATTTTTTCTGCTAATAATTCATCAACGTGATCTCTTTTAACCAAGCGAGCTAATTGTAGTGACTTTGGTGTGTCAATAATCAACACACGATCAGCAAATTCGTTTAAATTATTCTCAATTAATAACGGTACAACCCAAATGACATAAATTGCATATTGTTTGGCTAATAATAGCTGAGTTTCTTTATGGATAATTGGATGTAATAAGCTATTTAGCCAAAGCCTTTCATGATCATTATTGAATATAATTTCTCTTAACTGACTGCGATCCAAATCACCGTTTGGTAACAAAATTTCTTGGCTAAAATGCTTAACGATTTGTGAGAATGCATCTGTTCCAACTTGAACAACTTGACGAGCGATAATATCAGCATCAATAATTGGCACACCTAAATTAGCAAATAGATTGGCAATGGTACTTTTACCACTAGCAATCCCTCCACTAAGTGCAACAACATAAGACATGATACAAATTCCAACCTAGTAATACTATTAATAGTATATCATACAGTAAAGGTTCATTACATAACCTAAATCATCTCAACGTTATATAAAGAATTAGTAGTTTTTTATTACTACCCTTATATTTTGTAGATAACGTAATATCAATCATTTTCTAATAAAGAATAAGTATACCACCTATTAAATATTAAATACCCCATTAACTATGTCAATGTAAGTTTTTAGCATTAAATTCATAAGTTAAAAACAATTAATGACATTAATCAATTGATGATCTTTGCACAAGGTAACAAAATTTATCTTAAGCTATATACATTAATTATTTATAGACTAAAAATAAATTAAATAAACAGTTGGCTTTATCAAATTGGCTGTATATAATTACATATATCTGTATATAAACACAGGAAAAAATATGAGACCATTAACAGAGCGACAACAACAGATTTATGACTTAATAAAAGAAAATGTTCAAACAACTGGTATGCCACCAACTCGAGCAGAAATTGCTAAAAGTTTAGGATTCCGTTCGGCTAATGCAGCTGAAGAACATCTAAAAGCACTAGCTAAAAAAGGAGCAATTGAATTGATAACTGGATCATCCCGGGGTATTCGACTATTGCTTGAAAATCAAGAAGATCCAAACGAATTAGTTGGTTTACCGCTTATAGGGCAAGTAGCTGCTGGTTCGCCAATTTTAGCTCAAGAACATATTGAAAGCCATTATCAAATTGATCCTTCTCTTTTTAAACCTCATGCAGATTTTCTACTACGCGTTCATGGCATGTCCATGAAAGATATTGGCATATTAGATGGTGATTTGCTCGCAGTACACAAAACACAAGATGTTAAAAACGGGCAAGTTGTTGTTGCTCGCATTGATGATGAGGTCACAGTAAAAAGACTATCTCGTCAAGGCAAAAATGTTCATCTTCTTGCCGAAAACGAAGCGTTTTCACCAATTGAAATCGATTTAGAACAACAAAATTTTGCTATTGAAGGGCTTGCTGTTGGTATTATTCGTAATGGGGCATGGATGTAACTATAAAGTTAGTATAAAATAGCGACTAATTATTGTCTAGGAGGAACGATATGTGGCTATTTTGGTTATACGAATTTTTAGGATTTATCGGTGTAATTTTACTCATTGCTGTTTATTGCCATTTTTGTAAGCAGAGTTTTTGGGCTTTTGTTTGGCAATATTTAAAATGGGTAGGCTTAGCGATTCTTGTTGTATGGTTAATTATTGCGATACTTTGTCGACAAGATTTATATAGTGCTACTCACTGCTACTTCCGAGGTGTCAGTATGCATGCAAACACTAAATACTCAATTTATTTAGGTGAATGTCAAGTAGAAACACGAAATGGCAGCTATGTACCAATCGACCGTTCTAGGGCGCTGCCGGGATCAAGCGATCATGAAAACACAATTGATAACGGTGCAGAAGAATTAGACTATTAATCAATTTGATTAGATAAATTATTCATTAAATCAATGAGGTAATTGCATACAATTACCTCATTTTACATTGCATAAATAACTTACTGAGTTGTAGTTTACTAAACTTGTATTAAGAATACTCAATCATATCAATCATAATAAATCAAATGTACTGACATCTTACCAATAAAAACATTTAATATTGAAAAGTTACCGCTCAAAAGCATTTATCCCAACATTAAATTTTATTTATTTATTTCGCCTAATAATAATTTCTGCAAGGCTGATGCATTTTTAAACTCAGTAAAATCATTTATTGCTTGAGGCTGTTTTGCTGAATTAGTAACTGAACCAAGTACTTGCGTTGCCAATACTAAACCTTTTTGTTCCATTACCGAACGATTATAAAAATCAACTAAATCTTGCTGAGTGATTTTTTTAATCTGTGCTATTTTTTTATCTTTAGAATCAAACATAAAACGCGAAAACCGATAATCAGACATATAAAAATTGAGTTCATCATCTAATGTTTGCGGCGGCATAGTCAACGAATCAAGTACTGCTTTTTTGAACTGTTCAACATCTTCTTTTGATAATGCTTGCAATTTACTTAAAATAATTGGATAAAACGCTTGATAACGTTTTAACAAATATACAGGATCATACTGATTACTTTGAAGAATAAAACTCAAACCAATTGAATCGCCAACAAAGGCAGGAACAGCAAATACAGCATAGCCGAGTTGCTCATTGGTGCGTAATTGGTCATAAAACCAAGGTGAAATAATTTTAGACAGAGTATAACTTAACACACTACTGCTTATGCGATCATAATTAATTGGAATATAAGCCATCATCAAAGCATTATCAGTGCTTTTAGCTTGCTGAGTAATTTGAGCTTCTAGCGTTTTTTTAATTTTAATATTTTCAATCGGTGTAAATCTAGCATCACGCACCAATGTTTTTTGGATTGAATGATAAAGATCCAATGAATCTTCATTAGACAAATTACCCAGACTTAACATATATGGCACAGAATGAGTTAACAAATTATCACGATAAGCTACAAGATCATTAACACTAATCTCTGAAGTAATTTGCCGCCGCTTATCACGTTCAAAATAATGAGGCAAATCAGACAAAGCATTAACAGCATTAACGGCTAACCAATAACTTTTAGCATGATCCGATTTATCTAATTGTTCAAGATACCAAGATTTAGCTAAAGCCAAATTATGCTCATCAATGGTAACATCCCGAAAACTATTAAGGATAGTAGTAACCATTTTCGGAAGATGTTGACTAAAACCACTAGCCCTAATCATCAAACCATTATCATAATTTGTTGATAATGACATACCGGCAACTGCAGCTTGAAATTGTAATTGATCTAAGCTACGGCTAATTATATAGTCAAGTAAATCAAACGACACCTTAGATTTTACATCAACAAAAGCTAGATTATTACGTAACGAAACCACAATTGCTGCTTTAGGTTCTTTAGAAAAATATTGACTAACAAAATGTATAAAATTCCCCCGATTGCTAAATTCTGCGGGTTGAATTTGATTACTATTTTTGTTTGAAATAGAAAAATCATCAGGAATATAAGGATTTAACTCTGGCAAACTAAACACATAATTTTTACCTAAAGCTACCCAATTTGATTTCTGTTGTTCAGTGATATTATCCATTTTATAGGGAGCTTCAACAAAATACGCAGTTTTATTGGTTGTTTGATCTGATGAAATCACCCAAAGCCTAACATTATCTGGTGTTAAACTTTTTAAGCGCTTATTAATCTCTGCTTTATCAAAATGGTTAGCAATATAATCAGAATTCAATATATTCTCAACAGGGTACATCAGCATCTGATCTGACAACCATTCTACATAAGACATATCGCGTTCAACATTTTGATACTTAAATTCTAATGCGAGAACTTTTTTAAGCTCTTCATAATAAATTTCAGAAATCCCTTCTTTTTGTATTAATTGTAAATAATTAAAAATGGCACCAATAACTCTATCTTTTTGTGCAAGCCCCTCATCGGTTAACGTAACATTAATACTAAAAATACCACTATTACCATAGCGAATCGGATCACTTCCTGCTTGAATACTTTCAATCAATCCTTGTTTTTGCAGTTGATCAGCCAAAGTATTTTGACTACGATTACTAATTAAATAGGCAATGTATTCATCACTTTTGTCAGCAAATTTAGCTAAGTTATCATCAATTGGGAATTGCAACATCAACAACTTTTTGGGTTGAGCCGGAACCATAACAATTTTCTTACTTAAATTATCAGAAGTTATTGCTGGTTTATCAATTTTAGGCACATTAATATTTTTATTAGGGATTTTACCAAAAGTACTTTCAGCTAATTTTGCCAATTTATTGATAGACTGATTACTATAAACCACCCCAACCATAATATTGGCTGAATAATAATTGTCATGAAATCGAACTAATGCATCTTGCAACTTACTGCTAACTTTATCACTTAACGTTTCTAAATTACCACCTGAAAATTGCGAAGCTGGATGATTTTGATTAATTGTTTCAGAATCAACTTGCCCAATTCTAAAACCATCACTTGATCTAGCCATAGTCATTTCAGCGTTAACGGCATTGCGTTCTTTATCGGCAAAATTAGGATCTAACTTAGGATCGGCAATAGCATCGGCTAAATAATCAAGTGCTGTATCTAACGCACTATTTTCAACTTCAAAATAAAAAGCCGTTCTATGTGCTGCAGTACTGGCATTATAACTACCTGAATGTCGGCTTAAAAACTGTGAAAAACTCGCTGGTTCTGGATAATTTTTTGACCCTATCAACACCATATGTTCTGCATAATGCGCCAGCCCTTGCTGATCTTTAGGATCTTGTAAAGACCCAACAGGTAAAGCAAGTGATGCCAAAGATTTAACCGCTTTAGGATCTGACACTAATAAAACTCGCATATCATTAGCCAGCTTAATCACTTCATATTGGCGCTCATCTCGCTCGCTTTGCTGTATTTTTTCTAATAATACTGGTTGAACAAGTTTATTTTCAATAGCAAAAGAAAAATTGGAAATAATGAATCCTAGTACAATAAAAAAAATCAATTTAATTTTTATGTTATTCATATAATTTTCCCACTAAAAAATACTATTATATTCTAAATTCAATAATTAAGAACAAAACATAAATCTGAAATCGATAGAATGAAGGATCATATGTAATTCAAGTCAGCCTTAATGATCACTATTTTATCTACAGTTCCACTTTATTACTGCTCTAATTAGCAATAGTAAAGTAGTTAAAACCAAACAATCAGTTAAAAATACTTCTAACTTTAATACTCAATGAAATTTAATAACTAATTTGCACACTAAAAAAACAAAACATCAATTTCATAGATAAATAGACAAATTACTAAAAAAAATAAACAAACAACCAATGAATATCCTGAACTAGAATTTATTTAAAAGCATTGAAATTTACAGCCCTAAATATGAAGATTAATAAAAAAGAAGAACTAAAATATTAGTTCTTCTTTTTTATTCTTTTTATAAAATTAATAGCCTAAAATCACAATTAATGTTCACGTGTTTTCCTAAATTCAACATCAGGGTATCTTTCCTGAGTTAAATTTAAATTAACCATACTTGGTGCTATATAGGATAAATTATCTCCACCATCTAAAGCTAAATTCTGTTCACATTTTCGTTTAAATTCTTCAAATTTTTTCACATCATTGCACTCTACCCAACGAGCAGTAGTAACATTGACAGGCTCATAAATGGCTTCAACATTATATTCCGATTTTAAACGAGCAACGACCACATCAAACTGAAGTACCCCAACTGCTCCAACAATTAAATCATTATTCATTAAAGGACGAAATACTTGCACAGCGCCCTCTTCAGACAACTGAACTAAACCTTTCAACAACTGCTTTTGTTTAAGTGGATCTTTAAGACGAATTCGACGAAATAGCTCTGGTGCAAAGTTAGGAATGCCTGTAAATTTCAAATCTTCACCTTGTGTAAAGGTATCGCCTATTTGAATCGTGCCATGATTATGTAAACCAATGATATCACCCGCATAGGCTTCTTCAACATGTTCACGATCACCAGCCATAAACGTTAAAGCGTCAGAAATATTAACATCTTTGGCTATACGAACATGCCTTAACTTCATGCCTTTTTCATACTTACCCGACACAACACGCATAAACGCCACACGGTCACGATGTTTAGGATCCATATTAGCTTGAATTTTAAAGACAAAACCACTGAACTTTTCTTCTGATGATTCGACTTCGCGCTTATCAGTTTGACGTGGTTGAGGTGTTGGAGCCCAAGCCGTTAAACCATCGAGCATATGATCAACACCAAAATTACCCAAAGCTGTACCAAAAAAGACTGGTGTTAAATCGCCCGACAAGAAAGCCTCTAAATCAAATTCATTTGATGCACCTTGTACTAGTTCTAATTCTTCACGTAATTGATTAGCTAAATCATCACCAACCGCTAAATCCAAATCAGGATTAGTTAACCCTTTAATAATTCGAACCTCTTGGATTGTATGACCTTTCCCTGATTGATAAAGGTAAGTTTCATCTTTAGCTAAATGGTAAACACCTTTAAATAACTTACCACAACCAATTGGCCAAGTAATAGGTGCACACATAATATTTAGCTCGTTTTCAACCTCATCAAGCAGTTCCATAGGATCGCGAATATCACGGTCTAGCTTATTCATAAAAGTTAAAATTGGTGTATTGCGCAACCGTGTAACTTCCATTAACTTGCGTGTACGATCTTCAACACCCTTTGCCGCATCAATTACCATCAAACAACTATCAACCGCTGTTAGCGTACGATAAGTATCTTCAGAAAAATCCTCATGCCCTGGGGTATCTAATAAATTAACTAAGCAGCCATTATAAGGAAACTGCATAACAGAGGTAGTAATTGAAATACCACGTTGTTTTTCCATTTCCATCCAGTCAGATTTAGCATGTTGTGCATTGGCACCACGTCCTTTTACAGTTCCAGCGGTTTGAATTGCATGACCAAATAATAATACCTTTTCAGTAATGGTTGTTTTACCTGCATCGGGGTGAGAAATAATTGCAAAAGTGCGACGTGCATTAACTTCATCTAAATAAGCTTGTTCTGTCATAAAATTAACTGTTTTAACTTACACAAAATAATTGTATATTTTAACAGGTATTGTTATATATTACCATTGATGTTATTGGTTATTGCATTTGCCTTACCCATCTATCTATGCATAATATTTACATTTACTACGAATCAGTAAATCGCTTTCTTCTTGCCAAGAAGTGTTAAATTAAAATGGAAGCTTCTATGAATATTCGTGATTTAAAATTGTACTTACACTTATGCGAAACGTGCCATTTTGGCATAACAGCAAATGCCATGCATGTTAGTCCATCAACGCTATCTAGACAAATTCAACGCCTTGAAGAACATTTCGGCCATCCACTATTTATCCGTGATAATAGACAAGTACAAATTACACAAGTAGGCGAAAAAGTAAAACAATTTGCTCAACAGGTAATTAATCAACACCAACAGCTAAGGCAAGAACTAGATCAATCTAATCAACAACTAATGGGCGAACTTACCCTTTTTTGTTCGGTCACAGCTGCGTATAGCCATTTGCCGGATATACTTGATCATTTTAGGATAAATTATCCTCTTGTTGAAATTAAGTTATCAACGGGCGATGCGGCCGATGCAGTTGAAAAAATAAAGTCAAATGAAGCTGATTTGGCTATTGCAGGAAAACCAAAACAACTCCCTTCTGGCATCGAATTTTTAAAGTTCGGTGAAATTGAAATGGTGCTACTAATACCCAAGCTTAATAGCTCATTTAATGACAAATTACATCAAAAAAAGCCAGATTGGCATAATATTCCTTTTATTTTACCTGAGCACGGACCAAGCCGACACCGCATTGACTTATGGTTTAAACAACAAAAAATTATCAATCCTAAAATTTATGCCACAGTTGCTGGACATGAAGCTATTGTTTCCATGGTGGCACTTGGATGCGGTGTAGCATTATTACCAAAAGTGGTAATAGAAAATAGCCCAGAAAGGATTAGAGAACGCACGACCCAATGGCCAACAAATTTAATGGAGCCCTTTGATATAGGCATTTGTGTACAAAAAAGACGTTTATCAGAAAAAATCATTGCAGCTTTTTGGGCAATCAGCAATTTAAATTTATCACATATTCCAAAAGGTAAAAGGTAAATAACAATCTTATTTTGGTAAATTTATTTTATGGATTAAGGCTTATCAGCATCATAACAAGACAACTTAAAACTAATAGCCACTCTATTTCTGGGTTTGATTTCAAATCGTTAATAATTTTACTTGTTCGCATACTTCAGGGTACAGCCTAAAAAAAAGCTCTTCTAACCGTTTATAATTTAACTCAATATCAAAAATTGTTTCTTTTAACAAATATAATTTTGGTCGCCGATTAGCCATCCCATTTAACACTTTGCCAATAAAATGAAGCGAAACATAATTTTCAAGCCAAGCGCCCTGCCACATTGCTCGCATAAAATCTTGATAGTCTAAAGGAAAATTAGAAATAAAAGGCTGTATCTGCAACTGAGTTGAGCGATTAAATTCAGCTACGCTCAACCCAACTCCATAAGTTGACCAATGCTTAGATAAAAAATGATCCCAAACAATATCCAATGTAATAGGTGCAACTCGTTGATGCGTTTTTCGAAATAGCAATTTAGCTTGCCTAACTTCGGGCAGAGTATCGGTCATCTTGTCGATTTTACGGTGCAACATAACGCCATTGGCAATCTCATTTGGATAAGTCAAATAAGGATCGCCTTTAACAAAATCAGCTAATGTATTGCCAATTAATGAACTATTGGCTAATGTTGCTAAGTGCAAATGTGCAAGAATATTCATAAAATGAATTCAACTATTATTCACGATGCTTAAACTCACCTTCAGCAAATCCCTCACGCCAATAACTAATAACATGTATAGCATTAGGAGGTAAATCCACATATTTATCTTTCAAAGCCTGACGCAATTGTTGAGCCAATGAACTTTCCATTCCTCCCCAGAATAATAGATTATTATGATTCACAATTTCGGAATCATTAATCACCTTATCGACTAATTGATTGGGTTTATTGTAATCACGAATAAACCAATTAATCTTAACTTTTTCATGAATTGACAATGGTATAATATCGGTTTGATGATTAACTTCGATAAAAGCATAGGCAATATAATTATGAGGTAAATGTTCAAGTGTATAACAAATGGTAGGAACTGCTGAAATATCGCCCATTAACACAAACGTTTCATTATTAAAGTTTAATTTACCAACTATACTGACAATACCAATCTGATTGCCTACTTTAGCTTCTTGAGCCCAGCGTGTTGCTAAACCTTCAGAGTGAATGGCAAAATCGATTGATAATTGATTAGTTACTTCATCAAAATAGCGAATACTATAACTACGTACAAGTTGGCGTATTTTATCGTTGACCACAATCTTATTATTTTCATCCAATTGTGGAAACATAATTGTACCAGTTGAAGGATCAGCAAAAAGTAACTTCAAGTGAGGGCATATCCACAAAGGATCAATCGTTAACCGTTTATCACAGCCAAACTGTACTCGAATAAAACTATCCGATATCCGCTTTACTTTTAACACCGTCAGTAAAGCATTAACGATCACTCTTCTTGGGCGTTCTAACATAAAATGAACCCTTATATTTCTTTTTCAAAACAAAAATAATCATACAACAAATATTTAATAAATTATGCTATCTTTTCAATTTATAAACCTGATATTCTTACACCAAACACACTTATTACCATCAAAAATTATATCAACTTAATGATTGTTAAGAGAACTTAAAGAAGCACGACTTAACTCATGCAAAATTCTCATTATCAAAAAAACACCGAACCAAACAATCTCAATCTAACTTAGGATGCTGATCGACTAAATCCTGACGCTGTTCTTGCAGAGTTTCGATCTGCTCATCTATGTCTTCGACTTTCTTCTCAATAGAATCAAAATGATCGGACAAAATTTCTTTTGCTTCTGAGCGATCAGACGCCGCTGGTGTTGCGCCTCTCAGTGGCTTATTAGCGGTTTCTTTCATTTTTAAGCCAGTGAATAATCCAATTAATGCCACTATCATTAAGTAATAAGCGGGCATATAAAGATTATTACTTTCTTCCACTAACCAAGCAGCAACAGTTGGTGTAGCTCCAGCTATAAGCACAGAAATATTAAACGAAATAGCCAGTGCGCTATATCTAATACGGGTTGGAAAAATAGCCGGTAAAATAGATGCCATAACTCCCGTAAAACAGTTAAGTAAAACCGCTAATATCAATAACCCTAAAAAAATTAACCCAATAACATCACTATTAATCATCATAAAAGTAGGATAAGAAAGAATAAATAACCCCAAACTTCCGCCGATTATAAATGGTCTACGCCCTATTTTATCGCTGATTAAACCAATCATAGGTTGCACAAACAACATACCAATCATAATAGCAATAATAATTAACACACCATGATCTGTAGGATAATTTAAATTATGCGATAAATAACTCGGCATATAGGTAAGTAACATATAATAAGTCACATTAGTAACTAGCACCAATCCGACACAAACAGATAAACTTTTCCAGTATTGAGTGATAATCTCTTTAAAGGTGATTTTTGATAGATTTTCGACTTTATCTTTATTATTTTCATCTATTGAATCAGTAAATTGTTGGAAAGCAGGCGTTTCCTCCAAGGCATGACGCAAATATATACCAATCAAACCCAGTGGCAATGCAAATAAGAAAGGAATTCGCCACCCCCAATTTTGGAATTTAGCCTCACCAAGAATAGTTGATAACAACACAACTAAGCCTGCCCCTACTAAAAAGCCAGCAATAGAACCAAAATCTAACCAACTGCCCATAAAGCCCCTTTTACGATCTGGTGAATATTCAGCAACAAAAATAGCCGCTCCTGAATACTCTCCACCGATTGAAAACCCTTGCGCCAATTTAGCAATGAGCAATAAAAGTGGTGCTACAATGCCAATTGAGGCATAAGAAGGAATAAGCCCAATACAAAAGGTACTTAACGACATGATAACAATGGTAACAGAAAGGACTTTTTGGCGACCAAATTTATCACCTAAAATCCCAAACACTAACCCACCCAAAGGGCGAACTAAAAAAGGGACCGAAAAAGTTGCTAAAGCGGCCACAACTTGAATACTTGGTGATGCATCAGGAAAAAACACTTGCCCTAAAACATAAGCTAAAAAACCATAAACCCCAAAATCGAACCATTCCATAGCGTTCCCGAGTGCTGCTGCGGTTATCGCTTTTTTTAACTTACTATCATCAATAATGGTAATATCATTTATACTTAAGGGTTTATTTTTAGAGTCTATTGTTTTATTCATAAAATACCGCCTTTTTTTATGCAAATAAAAGAAAAGGAATAATGCAACAAAATAAATCGGTTACTTATTAATACAGAATAAATACGTTTTAAATTACATATTAACTATGTGTTTCAATTAATTAAATTTGACGAAAAATCAAGCAAAGATAAAAAATAGAGGATAATAAAAAAGCAAAAACTGTTGTTATGTCGGTAAGTTAAATTTTAAATGAATATCGACAAAACAATTCCTTTTCGTGGAAATTAAGTAGATAAGTATAGCAATATTCCGCTTTTTTGTAAAATTGAAGCGAATGTGAAAGATTCTAGGGTAATTTATCCCTGTGTATACAGGAAACACCACTCCAACACGTCTACGCTGATAGTTATAATCGGTTTATCCCTGTGTATACAGGGAACACACACGCCGTTCAAATAGCAACGCTGCTTATCTCGGTTTATCCCTGTGTATACAGGGAACACATTTGTTCGTACTATTGGCGTACTTGCTAATACGGTTTATCCCTGTGTATACAGGGAACACGGCCTTGGGTAACTGTCGAACGCTATGCTGAGCGGTTTATCCCTGTGTATACAGGGAACACGGATTAACACATATTTCTTTTATTGTATTATCCGGTTTATCCCTGTGTATACAGGGAACACTCTAATTGTAGCTATCTGTTTTATTTACAGTTATAGCGACTGATAAATTCTACCAGATTTTTTAAATTTTTAAAGATTTTTAAATTTTTAAAGATTTTTAACTTATTGATTTTTAAAAAGTCATAAGTAGGCTTGTTTTAATTTCTACCGTTCTACCAATAAAAAAATTTTTTTATTTTAAATTCAATAAGATGCAGCATTTGATTGAGCCTAAATAAAAAACATCACCTTTTGTTTTCGTATTGGTACAAGATTTATCATAACTGTTTTAGATTAATTCCCTTTTTTATTGGTGGTTTACTCCTGATTACGAAAAGATATTCCCTCTATCTTAATGCTAAAACCCTAACCCCACTTAATTGATAAAATTTTAAGTGGGCTTAAAAGCAGCAACCTAAAAAAACATGACTCACTAAGCTTATCTTAAATTTCAATAAATTAACTTCAATTAAATATTGCAAATTGTGTAAAAATCGTGTAATTTTATGCCTGATTTTAGTTATCATTATTGATTATTAAAATTACCGATAAAAATAGATAAATATGACAAAACTAAATAAGTAGCAAGGTAGTATAGTTAAGGATGTCACGATTGTTAGTAGATCAAATGCCCGCATTATGCAGCATGATATTCATTCATTTGCATTGGTTTATTCACAATAAATTTGATTATTGTCCCTTACGGTTTGGTTTTCTAATAAAAACAAAGCAATCACGCTATCAATGTAACAATCCTCAACGCCAGATTTATGGCTATCTATTCATGCCCCTTAAAACAACTAATCATTAATCCATTTAATGGGGTAAAACGCACTTATTAAATTGAATGAGAACAATAATAAGGGAAAAAAATGGTAAAACATTTAGATAAAATCGTCGAACAAGCAGGACAAGCAGGGAAAGACTTGCTTAGCCAATTAACAAATAAAGTTAACCATAACCGTTATACACTAACCATTGATGAACTCAGCGCTCCTATATCGGTGTTAAACGTCAAAGGCGAAGAGGCCTTAAACCAGCTGTGGCATTACACCATTACTTTTACCAGTGCCAATAAAACCCTATCTACCGATGCTTTTTTAAACCAACCGGCTACTTTCTCATTTAATTCTGTTGTAAGCGATGCGCTCAGTTCTGCAATCCGTGCCTTGGGTGATTTTACCAATGATAAAAGCACCCGCAAGGTTTATGGCATTATCACCGAGTTTAGCCAATTATCGGTGAATAAAGAAGAAGCGCATTATCAAGTGGTCTTATCACCACGACTAGCTAGACTAACGTTAAACCACAACTGTGCCATATTCCAGAACCAAAGCGTAGTAAGCGTGGTTGAACAAATACTTAGAAGCCACGGACTTAATGGCATAGACTACCGCCTTGAACTTAAAGAGCACTACCCAGCCAGGGAATTTATTACCCAATGGCAAGAAAGCGATTTTGAATTTATCCAACGCTTAATGGCGGATGTGGGTATCTGGTTTCGCTTTGAAAGCCATGCCGAGCACGACTGCGACGTAATGGTGATAAGCGATTACGAACAAGGTTATGACCAAGTTGCTCATATTAATTACAAATTACCCAGCGGCACCTTGGACGGTGGCACTGAAAGCGTTTGGGATATTAGCATGCACAGCCAAACGGTGGCATCATCGGTTAAAGTGAAAGATTACAACTACCGTGATGCCAAAGCCAACTTACTTGGCGAGGTCAATAGCCAACCCGATGACCACACCACTAACGGCACCGACTACCGTTATGGCGAGCACTATCAATATGCAGGTAGTGCCAGCGTCAGTTCAGGTAGTCAAAAAAATAGCCCCAACAAAATTTATAAAAATATTCAAAGCGAGCAAAA
>NZ_LZHM01000066.1:0-68100 GCF_001690875.1 Gilliamella sp. wkB18 | reverse complement strand
TGTGAAATTTCTAAAATCATAAGTTCAATAAATACTACAGAAATAAATGTAGGCACAAGTTTTTAATTTTGATAAAAAGTAATTTAAATCAGAATTATATATTAATATTATAAAAAATTAGTATTGATATAAAGCAGTGTCACAATTTAGCTAAGCTTAGTCTAGTAGTTGAAGTTGCAGATTTCCAAATATAAAATTTGTGGCTTTAGACACAAATTTTTAAATTAGCGGCACCAATAATTTTATTGATTGCATCTACAGAAATCACCTACGTTCATCATAGTTCGTATAATGTATATTATGTTAAATATAGTGTGCATTAATTAGTTTAAATATTTATTCTTTTTATCTATATCTAAAATAACAAACTACAGCTTTTAGTTTGAATTGACAATAACACTTAACAGAAATAACTTATAGATCTGGTAACATTATTTTAATTAATAATAATAGTCAATCAAATCAATTGATATTATATTAATTACCATTAGTGTATAATTATTAACTAGAACTAGTGTGCTTTTCATTATTTATATTTACTTTTGTTGTGTTTTCGATTTCTTACTTTCTTTTATTTAAATTAACTGAACGTTTTGTTGATTAATAATTTAAACAATATGAATTAGCTGATCGTTGTTTATTCTAGAATACACTACTTTTAGCTAGACCTGAACTTGGGCTAATGATTAATTTACTATGCAAACTATTAATAAGAATTTAAGATCAAAAAGTTATTCAGTTCCCTGCGAATTGTGCAGCATTGGTTCTTTATGCTTACCGATGTTGTTGAATAATACTTTAGAAACGATTTTAGAACGAAAAAAATCATATTCTAAAAATGAACTTTTAGTCACCAAGAATACTGAATTTACTAAACTCTATATTATTCATTCGGGAGCAGTAAAAACTTATGTTACGACACCGGATAATAAAGAACAAATTAATGGATTTTACTTGCCAGGTGATATTGTTGGATTAGATTCTATTTCTACTAAGTTATATAATAACAATATTAAAGCACTTACAAATACTTTGGTTTGTGAATTAAAATATAATGAACTTATGGCATTAGTCGAATCAAAGGAATGTGTTAGAAATATGGTGTTTAGATTATTAAGTACTGATATTTATAATTATCAAAAACTAGTTTTATTTTATTCACAGAAAAAAGCGGAAGAACGACTAGCCTATTTCATTTATTCTCTTTATAAACGTTATCAAAATCGAGGGCATTCCTCATCAAATATAAAGCTATCCATGAGCAGAAGCGACATCGCAAATTATTTAGGGTTAACAATTGAAACCGTAAGTCGAATATTTTCTAAACTTCAAGAACAAGATATTTTGGAAGTAAAAGGAAGATATGTTTTTATAAAAAATTTAAATGCCTTAATTAGTTTAGGTAACTAATTTTTTATATGCTAGAATAGCAATAATATTATTTTAAGTCATTAAAATTGTGGGTTCATTAAATATGACAAGTTTAAAGAAGAAACTTATTGCTGTAACTATTGCAATTATTCCTATATATTCATTTGCCGCTCAACAATTAAATGAAGAGCAAGCAAATAGCATGCAATCTTTTAAACAAATATCTGTTAGAGGTGCTTTTTATACTGATAAAGATTATGTTTTAGCCATGTCGAAAGCTGCAGATAAAGAAGGAGCCTCTTCATTTTATATAACATCAACGAATATAAATCCATCCAATGATACTTTGCGTATAGTTTATGCAAAATTGTATAAATCTGACGCACCAAAAGCAGAGGAACAAGTTGATAGTCTTCGTAAATTTGAGGGTATCTATGAATATCCCAAATTTAAAGCTATACGATTAGAACCATTTGACATTGTTCGTATTAGAGGTTATTTTCCTAATGAATATGATATAAATCAAGCGATAGCAAAAGAAGCTTCTAAAAAATCAGCTTATGCTTTCTATATTGATAACCGTACAGAGCTTGGCAGTAATTTACAGATTATTGCATATCTATTTAAAAAAGATGCACCAGAACGTAAACTTCAACCTGAAAATGCTATTCCTTATGATTCAGAAGCTGGGCAATCTGCTTTAGCTCAAGGTGGAGAAGCTGCAATGCAAGTTGAGCGGCCTGGTTATTATTCTCCTTCTGCGTTTAATGAAAAGTTTTATGCTGATAAATTTAAAAATAAAGTTATAGATAAAACTAAAACAGAAAATGTAAATAACACAACAATGGATTCAAAACCTATAGCAAACATACCTCCAACTTCATCTGTTGTAGCCGAACCTCAGAAAATCAATCGTTACACTGTCACACTATCTGATGGTCGAAAAATACAAGAATTAAATGATGCTACTGCAGCGAAAATGGTGCCATTTAATACAATCAAATTTAGAGGATATTACGTAACGGATCAAGAAATTTCTTATCAGGCAGGAAAGCGAGCTATTGATTCCAATGCTAAGTATTACCATATAGCCAGAATAGCACAAGACTCAAATGGACCGAATATTACCGTATTTGTGGATCTGTACCGCTAATTTTATAAGGGTACATTAGTGCCCTTTCTTTTTTTATCATCTTATGTCTATTTTATAAAAAATAGAATCAAATTATCTTATAACGCGAGTTTTACCGCCTCTATTTTTTGTTTAATTCTTTTAGCAGAAACTTGATATGGCGTTCCGATTTGCTGAGCAAATAAATTGACTCTTAATTCTTCAATCATCCAACGGATATCAGTCACTTTTGTATCTAATCGTTGATTCTTTTGTAGACTATTAACCCAATTATCATACTGATTCTGAACATCTTCTATAATGCTCATTGATTGTCTATCTCTTGCCATATTTTGAAATAATTTTTCAATTCTTTTCTCAATTGCCGATAAATATCGATAGATATCATTCAATCTTTTATAACCTGATTGAGCAACAAATCCTTTATAAACCAATTTGTTAAGTTGCTGTTTAATATCTGACAAGGCAAATGCTAAAGATAAATCAACGCGCCCTTTTAACTTTTTATTAATGCTAAAATGCAAAGTTAGTATTGATTCGACTTGCTTAGCAATATCAACAACTATTTCATTAATATGAGTTTTAGTATAATCAAGTAATTGCTGATAATCATTAGCTGAATGTATTGCTTTATTATTTGTTTCAATTAAATAATCAACACCACAAGCAATACAATCATCAATAAGCATTAACACGTTACCAAACGAATTAAAATATAAACTTAATTTCGATTTATTGGGTAATTTTTCATGTAAATACTTGATTGGTGAGGGAATGTTAAGCATTAATAAACGTCTTAAACCTAATTTAGTTAATCTTTGTTGCTCTGATTGATTATCAACTAACTTTATACTTACGGAATTTTGATTATCAATAATTGCTGGATAAGCCTTAACTGTATAGTTTTTTTGTTTTTCTTCATAAACATCAGGAAGTTTTCCAAATGTCCAATCGGTCAAATTATTTTGCTCAATTGAGTTATCTTTTTTATTAATAGTAATAGATGACAAAACTTGTTCAAGTTGAGTTTTGAGTTGCTGTTTTAGCATATCAAGATCTTTACTTGAAGCAATTTCGTTATTATTACTATCAATAATACTAAAATTCATTTTTAAGTATTCAGGTACTTGTTCTAATTGCCAATTTTCTGATGTAATTTTCACACCAGTCATTTTATGAAATTCATTTTCTAAGCATTCAAGAAGTGGTTTTTCTGTGGTATCTACCCTACCTAAAAATACATCTGCATAATTTGGTGCAGGGACAAGGTTTCGTCGTAAAGATTTAGGCAATGATTTGATTAATGCAATTATTAAATCTTTTCTAAAACCTGGCACTTGCCAATCGAATCCCCTGTTTTTAATTTGGTTTAAGATATCAAGCGGAATTTTTATAGTGACACCGTCACGGTTATGACCAATATCAAACTGATAACTAAGTGCTAGCTTAAAATGATCTTGATACCAGAAATCAGGAAAATCATTTAAGTTAATTAATTGTGCTGATTGCCTGATCAGCATCTCTTTTTGTACATTAAGATAATCAGGATCAGATTTTTGCTTCAGCTTCCACCATTTATCAAAATGTCTAGATGAAATAACGGATTTATCTATGCGTTTATCATAGAAATCAAATAATTCATCACCATCAATTAAAATATCCTGGCGACGCGATTTATGTTCTAAATCTTCAACTTCATTAATCAATTTTTGATTTTGCTTGTAAAATTTATGACTTGTTAACCAAGCACCTTCGACTAATGCATGCCGAATAAACAGAGTGCGACTTAAAATAGGATCAATTTTACTGTAATTTACTATTCTATTAGTAACAATTGGTAATCCAAATAAAATTACTTTTTCGTTTGCTATTGTTGTGCCCTGCTTTTTAGACCACCTAGGTTCGTTATAGTTATATTTCACTAAATGTTTAGCTATAGGTTCAATCCATTCAGCTTCAATTTTTGCTGCTGTTCTCCCCCATAATCTATTTGTTTCAACAAGTTCACTAGCAATACACCATTTAGGTTGGTTTTTGAAAAGCGCTGAATTAGGAAAAATTGCAAATTTGATATTACGTGCACCGATATACTCACGCTTTTCAAGCTCTTTCATTCCAATATGAGATAGTAAACCGCTCAGTAACGAGATATGTAATGAATTATAATCAGCTGCTTTACTATTAATCGGAAATGCTAATTGTTTAATGGTTTGTCTAATTTGCGTATAGACATCTTGCCATTCTCGAATTCGAAGATAATTTAAAAACTCTTTTTGGCATAATCGTCTAAATTGATTTCCTGATAATATGTTCTGCTGTTCTTTAATGTAGTTCCATAAATTAATTAAAGAAATAAAATCGGACTCTTTATCAACAAAACGACGATGTTTCTCATCAGAAGCTTGCTGTTTATCAAAAGGTCTTTCTCTTGGATCTTGAATTGATAAAGCAGCAGTAATTATCATTATTTCTTTAATGCACCCCAAGCGTCTTGCTTCAACCAACATTCTGGCTAGTCTTGGATCAATAGGTAGTTGTGCTAAAATTTTACCTATTTCAGTTAAATGATATCGATTATGTTTGGTATGAATTGCGCTAAGTTCTTCTAATAACCGAATGCCATCACGAATATATTTTGAATCGGGTGGTTGAACAAAAGGAAAAGCAGCAATATCACCTAATCCCAATGATGTCATCTGTAATATTACGGAAGCCAAATTAGTACGTAATATTTCGGGTTCGGTAAATTCGGGACGAGATAAAAAATCTTGTTCATCATATAAACGTATGCAGATACCATTAGATGTTCGCCCACAACGTCCTTTACGCTGATTGGCAGAGGCCTGTGATATTGGTTCAATCGGTAAACGCTGAACTTTAGTTCGATAGCTATAACGACTAATTCTGGCTAAACCCGAATCGATCACATATTTAATGCCAGGAACGGTTAACGATGTTTCAGCCACATTAGTTGCAAGGACAATTCGACGTTTAGTATGCGATTGAAAAATTCGATTTTGTTCTGATGCTGATAATCTTGCATATAAAGGTAAAATATCTGTATGACGAAGATCTAATTTATTTAGTATATCAGCAAGATCCCGAATTTCTCTTTCACCTGTCAAAAAAATCAGTATATCTCCATAACTTTCTGCTGACAGTTCATCAATTGCATCAATAATGGGTTGAAAATCACTATTTTTATCGTTTGAATTATCATCATTATCCAATATCGGTGGTCGATACCTAACTTCAACAGGATAAGTTCTCCCCGATACTTCAATAATTGGTGCTTGATTAAAATGTTCTGAAAACCGTTCTACATCAATAGTTGCTGATGTTATAATAACTTTTAAATCAGGACGCTTAGGTAATAATTGTTTAAGGTAACCTAGAATAAAATCAATATTCAAACTACGTTCATGGGCTTCGTCAATAATAATAGTATCGTATTGTAATAACAGTTTGTCTTTCTGAATTTCAGCAAGCAATATACCGTCAGTCATCAATTTAATAAGTGTTGTGTCACTGACATGATCAGAAAATCTAACCTTGAAACCAACTAAATGCCCTACTTCTGTTTTTAGCTCTTCAGCAAGACGGTTGGCTATTGAACGAGCCGCTAACCGGCGTGGTTGGGTATGACCAATATAGCCTTTGATTCCTAAGCCTAATTCTAAACAGATTTTGGGAATTTGTGTGGTTTTACCTGAGCCAGTTTCACCCGCAATTATGACTACTTGATGATGTTTAATTGCGTCATAAATTTCTTGTTTTTTTTCAACAACAGGTAAATTATTAGGATATATAATTTGATTTGGCAATGATCTTAATCTAGTTTGATAATGTGACACAGCTTGAGTTATGTCTAAATCAATTTCAACTATATTCTGGCTGTTTTTAAACAATCTTAAAATTTTATTCTTATCCAAGAAAGTCATTGATTCTAAAAATTTTAATTGCTGTTGAGATAACATAAAGAGTAAAATAATACCATCAAATTTTGTATAAAATTAATTATAACAAACTTTACCTATCATTAGGAGTGAATATGAAAAAGACATTAATACTTACCACAACGCTATTTGCTAGTGCTTTAATTTTGTCTGGCTGTGGTGAAACTAATAAAATAAAAGCAGAAGATCTTACTCATCATCGTTTTGTGCTAATAAAAGCAAATGGACAAGATGTTCCTGTTGATAAAGAAGCTGAAATAGAATTTGGCGAAAACATGAACATCATTGGAAAAATGTGTAATAGATTTGTTGCTAAAGTAACATTGGAAAACGAAAAAATCAAAGCTCCTGGTGTTGGTATGACAAAAATGATTTGCAATGATGATCAACTAGATAAATTAGATGGTATTATCACAAAACTAATAACAGAAGGGGCAACAATAAGCCTGAATAAAGAGCAGTTAACTTTAAAGAACCAGGAAAATGAACTTATTTATCAACTCAAAGAGTTAATGTAACCCATTTAGAAACATCTTGTAAATAAACATCAAAACCAAGATGTTTCTCTTCTTAATTTTCATCAAAGACAATCCCTAGTTATTGATAAAAAACTTTATTTAAAATGTAGTTAAGACTATAATATACCCAGTTTTTAAAGAATCTAAATTTTTGATGAAAATAGTTAATTTTTCAAATATTGTATGTAAAAAAGTGACCTCTATCAGTTACTTATACCCTTTTATATGCCAATGCGTCAGCATTGGTTTTTTTTTGCGCAAATTCAGTTTATTTAAAATTTAAACATTAACCTTAACTATTAGTAGATAATATCATGAAAAAAACAAAAATTGTTTGTACTATAGGACCTAAATCGGAATCTAAAGAGATGCTAGCAAAGTTATTAAATGCAGGAATGAATGTTATGCGTTTAAACTTTTCTCATGGCGATTATCAAGAGCATGGTAATCGAATAAAAAACTTACGTGAAGTAATGCAAGAGACAGGTTTAAAAGCAGCTATCATGCTTGATACAAAAGGTCCTGAAATTCGCACTATTAAATTGGAAGGCGGGAATGACGTTTCGCTAGTTGCAGGTCAAACTTTTACCTTTACAACTGATGAATCAGTGATTGGAAACTCTGAGCGTGTTGCTGTTACATATAAAGGTTTTGCTCAAGATCTTAAACCAGGTAATCGTGTATTAGTTGATGATGGCTTGATTGCTATGGAAGTAAGAGAAATCAAAGGCAACGAAGTTGTTTGTACTGTTTTGAATAATGGTGATTTGGGTGAAAATAAAGGGATTAACTTACCTGGTGTTTCCATTAAATTACCCGCTTTAGCTGAAAAAGATAAAAATGATCTTATTTTTGGCTGTGAACAAGGCGTTGATTTTATTGCTGCTTCATTTATTCGTAAAGGTTCAGATGTTGAAGATATTCGTAACCACTTAAAAGCTCACGGTGGTGAAGATATAAAAATTATCTCTAAAATCGAAAATCAAGAAGGCTTAGATAATTTTGATGAAATTCTTAAAGCCTCTGATGGTATCATGGTTGCACGTGGTGATTTAGGCGTGGAAATTGCTGTAGAAGAAGTTATTTTTGCTCAAAAAATGATGATTCAAAAATGTAATAAAGCCTCAAAACCTGTTATTACAGCAACACAAATGCTTGATTCAATGATTAAAAACCCTCGTCCTACTCGTGCTGAAGCTGGGGATGTTGCGAATGCAATTATTGATGGTACAGATGCTGTCATGCTTTCTGGTGAAAGTGCTAAAGGTAAATACCCCCTTGAAACTGTTAATGTTATGGCGACTATTTGCACTCGAACTGATATTACAATTCCTGCTTCTTTAGAATTAACTTCGAAAGAAGAACCCCCTCGTATAACTGCGGCTGTTAGTTGTGGCGCTGTCGAAATAGCTGAACGTTTAAATGCACCATTAATTGTCGTTGCTACTCGCAGTGGGAAATCAGCTCGTGAAGTTCGCCATTATTTTCCTAAAGCGCGTATTTTGGCACTTTCTTCAAGCCAAAAAACAGTTAATCAGCTAGCATTAACTAAAGGTGTTGAACCAATTTTAATTGATTCAATTAATTCTACTGATGATTTCTATCGTTTAGGTAAAGAAATGGCGGTTAAAAATTGTGGATTAAAAAAAGGTGATATAATTGTAATGGTTTCTGGTGCATTAGTACCAAGTGGTACAACTAATACAACATCAGTTCACCGAATTTAAGAATTCATAATAAAACTTAATTTCTTTGAATATTTATCTTAAAAGCTAGCTATCAGCTAGCTTTTTTTATAACTTAAGTTATTCTGTAACACATAGTTGCAATTATGTATTGAAAGAGATAAAAAATGATAGAAGAAAAAGTGTATTTACCAAAAGAGTTAAGCTGGCTGGCTTTTAATCAAAGAGTTCTGCAAGAAGCAGCTGACAAAAGTAATCCACTTATCGAGAGGGTTCGTTTTTTAGGTATATATTCAAGCAATTTGGATGAATTTTATAAAGTTCAATTTGCTAATTTAAAAAAATATGTATTAATCGAACAAGAACAAGGTCATACCTCTACTTCCAATGCTAAACAATTGTTACGGCAAGTTAATCAAAAAGTAATTCAGCTTGAATTACAGTTTGATCAACTTTATAACGAACTATTATTAGAAATGGCTAGAAATCAAATTTTTCTGATTAATGAAAGACAGCTTTCATCTTATCAAGAAGATTGGATTAAAAATTATTATAAACAGAATCTGCAACAATATATCACTCCTATTTTGTTAGATAGCCATACTGAATTGATTCAATTTTTAAAAGATGATCATGCTTATCTTGCAGTGGAAATTATCTGTAAAGAGAATGTTAGTTATGCATTACTTGAATTACCGACAGGTCATGCCCCTCGTTTTGTTTTATTACCATCCGAAACTTCAACCAAAAATAAATCTATTATCTTTTTAGATAATATTTTACGTTATTGTTTATCAGACATATTTAAAGTTTTTTTTGATGCTACTGAATTAAACGCTTATTCTATCAATATTAATCGTGATGCGGAATATGAATTAAATACAGAACTAAATAGTTTAATAGAGCTGATGTCACAGGGTTTAAAACAACGATTAACAGCACAGCCTGTCCGTTTTACTTACCAAAAAGATATGCCTAAAGCCCTGTTTGAGCTCTTAATAAATAAATTGAGACTAACTGAACAAGAAGCAATGCCTGGTGGTCGGTATCCTAATTTCAAAGATTTAATAAATTTTCCTGATTTAGGTGGTAAGAATTTATTAAATAAACGTTTACCAAGCCTTGCATATAATCGTTTTAAACAGTTTCGTAATGCATTTGCAACAATAAAAGATCGTGATGTATTGCTTTATTATCCTTATTATTCATTTGGTCATGTATTAGAAATAATGCGACAAGCATCATTCGATCCAGCTGTTACTCATATTCGAATGAATATTTATCGTGTTGCAAAAGATTCTCGTTTTATCCATGCAGCTATTAATGCAGCTAATAATGGAAAAAAAGTAACAGTTGTTGTCGAATTACAAGCTCGTTTTGATGAAGAGGCCAATATAAAATGGGCTAAACGATTAATTAGTAGTGGAATAAAAGTTATTTATTCGCAGCCTAAACTGAAAATTCATGCTAAACTTTTCTTAATAGATCGCCGTGAAGAAGATAAAATAGTTCGCTATGCTCATGTTGGATCAGGAAATTTTAATGAAAAAACAGCCCGAATTTATACTGATTTTTCACTATTAACTGCAGATCAAGCTATTACTGATGAAGTAATTAAAGTTTTCAATTTTATTGAAAATCCATTCAAACCTGTTTCATTTAACCATTTACTTGTTTCTCCTCAAAATACACGTTTACGATTTTATGAATTTATTGAACGTGAAATAACTAATGCCAAAGCAGGTAAAAGCGCAGGTATCTATCTAAAACTTAATGCTATTACCGATAAAGATATGATAGATCAACTCTATCGAGCATCTTGTTCAGGAGTAAAAATCAGAATGGTTGTTAGAGGAACTTGTGTTTTAATTCCACAAATACCAAATTTAAGCGAAAACATCTATATTACCAGTATTGTCGATCAATATTTAGAACATGCACGTGTTTATATCTTTGAAAATGATGGAAAAAAAGATACCTTTATTTCATCAGCTGATTGGATGCCACGAAATTTAGACAATCGAATTGAAGTAGGTGTGAAAATCTTCGATCCTATTTTGAAATCGACTATCCATGATATTTTCAACATTCAATGTAAAGATAACATAAAAGCTCGAGTTATTGATAAAGATAATATGAATAACTATGCTCAAAGAGGTAATAAGAAAAAAATTAGAGCCCAGCATGCTATCTATGATTATTTAAAACAATTAGAAGCCAGCCATAAATAAGGGGCAAATATGAATAAATTTAATGAATATGCAGTAGTGGATCTTGGTTCTAATAGTTTTCATATGATTATTGTGCGTAATATTAATGGTGCTACACAAATTATTTATAAAAATAAAAAAAATATTCATTTGGCAACAGGTTTAAATGAAAAAAATGAATTGAGTGAATCAAGTATCATGCGAGGTATAGAATGTTTAGCATTATTTGCTGAAAGATTAAATGGTTTTCCACCAGAAAACGTTAGAGTTGTTGGAACTTATACTTTGCGAGTAGCAAAAAATCGCCATAAATTTTTAATGGCGGCAGCTAAAGTATTCCCCTTTCCTGTTGAAATAATTTCAGGCCAAGAAGAAGCTCGCCTGGTTTACTTAGGTACAATGACATCTGAACCTACATCTTCTACTGATACTAAATTTGTGATAGATATAGGTGGAGGTTCCACCGAAATAGCTGTTGGTAAAGGTAATGATCTTAAACCTTTAATCGTCACAAGCCATTCAATGGGATGTGTTACTTATACAAAGCGTTTTTTCCCAGAAAAAAAAATTGATGCTATATCATTTCAGCGTGCTAAATTAGCAGCTGAACAACAAATTGAAAATATAATTAATACAATAAAAAAACAAAATATTACCGTTTCATTTGGTACTTCAGGTACAGTCAAAAGTATTTGTAACATATTACTCGATCTTGGTGTTAATGATAGTATAATTACACCTAAGAGGTTAGATGATTTGATTAGCTATATTTTAGAGTTTAAATCTTTCCACGATATAAAATATCCGTCTCTTTCTGAAGATCGAAAAAATGTATTTGTCAGTGGTCTTGCAATATTTGCTGGTGTGTTTAACGCATTGGGCTTAAAGGAATTACAATTTAGCCCTTGTGCATTACGAGAAGGTGTATTATATGAACTTATTGATGGGCAGAATTATCCTGATATAAGACAAAATACGGCTGAATCATTAGCTCAACATTACAACATCGATCAGCATCATGCACAACAAGTTGTTAAAACTACAAATTATTTCTTTTTGCAATGGCAAAAACAGGTGTCCATTTGTATATCGGAAAATCTCGAAACAATTTTATATTGGGCAGCACAATTGCATGAAGTTGGATTAAAAATAAATTTTTCTTCCGTTCATAAACATTCGAGCTATATTTTAAAAAATAGTAACCTTCCTGGTTTTAATGAAGAGCAACAGTTACTTTTATCGACTCTTGTTCGTTATCATAGAAAATCAGTAAATATTAATGATTTTCCATATTTTAGCCTATTTGAATATAAGCATATTATTTCAATGCTACAGATACTTAGGTTATCTATACTTATTAATAATCAACGAAATACCGATCTCGACCTAAGTGCATTTCATTTAAAAATAACAAAAAATAAACTCTGGGAAATAACATTAAATATTAGCCAAAAATTTGTTGAAAATAATAAATTGATATTGCTTGATCTAGAACAAGAGAAAAAATATTGGGAACTAGTGAATGACTGGAAATTATCGATAAGAATTTTTTAGTTAATTCTAAACTGTCATAACAATAAGTATTGCTAATAAAATAGCAATACTTATTGTTAAGTAGGCTATTTTCTAATTAGTCACTCCTAGATCAATAATACTCCACCATAGAAGACCAACAGTAAAAACAATAAATAAATTCACAACACTACAAACAAATCCAACTTTCCACCATGTTTTAACTGGAACAAAACCCTCTGCAAATAATAGCGGATTTCTTGCATTAGCAAATTGTGTAATAGAACCAAAATAATTTGTACAGATAACTAAAGCAAAAATAGCAATCATTTCTGGCACCCCTAGTGTAATTGCTACAGATAAAAATACAGGGAATAACGCAGCGATATGCGCATTTCCACTGGCGAAAAAATAGTGTAAATAAACATAAGCAATACATAAAACAATTAAAACAACGACCCAGCTACTTTCACCTAAATGACCTTGAACGGCATTGCCAATTGTATTGCCTAGCCATTTTGTTACACCAAGTTTATTTACTTGTCCTGCCATCATCAATAATGCTGCAAACCAAATCAATGTATCCCAAGCGGCTTTTTCCCCTTTAATGTCATCCCAACTTAACACACCAGCTAAAATCAAAATGGTCAAACCAATAAATGCAGTAGTTGTTGAATCAATACCAAAGTTTTTACCGGCAATCCAAAGTACTAATAATAGAACAACTGTTAAACCCATAATGATTTCTTTGGCAGTAATTGCCCCCATTTTTTTTAGCTCTTCAGCCGCTAATTTTGATGCTTCTGGTGTTTTTTTAAGTTCAGGATTGGTTAAAAAGTAAATTACCAAAGGAATTACAATGAATGATACTAAACAAGGTATAATTGATGCTAAAAACCATTGCCCCCAACCTAATGTAATATTTAATGAAGTTGTTACTAATTTAGCAGCTAATAGGTTTCCTGTAAAAGCAGTTAAAAACATAGCAGAGGTAATGTCATTTACATGGCTAATTGTTAACATTAAGAATGTACCAATGCGGTTTCTTGACTCATCTTTTGGGCTAGATTTGAAATTAATCGCTAAGGCTTCAGCAATAGGATAAATTACGCCGCCAGCACGCGCGGTTGTACTTGGAATAGCTGGAGCTAAAGCAACATCAGTAACTGATAAACCATAGGCCAGTCCTAAAGTGTTTTTACCTAACAATTTAACAAGATAATAAGCAATTCGTTTACTTAGTCCTGTTTTAATAAAGCCCCGCGCAATCATAAACGCAATAACAATTAACCAAATTAAACTACTGTTTAATTCACTTAATGCTATTTTGATTGCATCAGTAGCACTACCTGCACCAGATGGTCTTAAAACAGCAAATATTGTTATAGCTAAAAGACCAATAGCGCCTATTGGCATTATTTCAGCAACGATACAAGCAATAGTTGCAACGAAAATAATACTAGTTTGCCAACCCTGAATACTGATTCCTTCTGGAGGTGTAACCATTAACCATAACACAGCTGAAATGGCAGCAATAATTATGAGTGGCAGCCATTTTACTGGCATTTTTTTTACTATGTTCATAGTTTTTTCCTTCTAATTTAAAAATTATCAATCTATAACCAAATTCTATTCTCAGACAATAACAGGTTAATTTGCCAGCTATTTTTTAAACTATTTCATATTCATCATCTAAAAGTTGAAAAGAAAAATTATCACAATTTACTAATTTTATAGTTTTATTTTTTAATAAAAATATTGCTGATAAATGTCTATTTTTTTTCAAATATTCACTTCCTTTTAAAACTCCTAATCCATATAAAATAGTTGAATAAATATCGCCTTCTAGTGAGGTATTAGAAATAATTGTGACGCTTTCTAATTCATTATTTAGTGGGTATCCCGTTAATGGATTAAATATATGATGATAGAGAATATCATTTTGCATAAAAAAGCGCTCATAGATACCAGAAGTAACAATTGATTTATTTTTTACCTTAACAATTCCTGCTAATTCATTATGATGAGAAAATGGTTTTCTTAACCCAACATGCCAATAACCATTATCATTTATTGGGGAATGACCTAATGTAAGAACATTACCACCTAAATTAATGATAGCCTGATAAATATGATATTGATGTAAAATATGCTTAACTACATCAGCTATATAACCTTTAGCAATTGCACCTAAATCAATTTTCATACCTGCTTTTTTCAAAAATACAGAATATGTGTTTGCATCGAGTTCAATATATCGAGGATTGGTTAACAAGAGTTGTTGCTTAATTTGCTCAGAGTTTGGCACTTGGTATCCTTTAAATCCAATTTTCCATAGTTTTACAACTGGTCCAATTGCCAAATTAAAATAATCAGTGAAATGTAAACTTACTTTAACTGCTTGTTCAATAAGAGAATACACTGGTGGACTCACTTTAACTGGATGTTGACCTGCAGCTAAATTAATTGACATTACTTCTGATTCAGGACGATTAACTGTCAATTTATCTTCAAGTATTTTAATAGAATTAAAAACGGTTTGGGCAGCGATTTCATCAGGTTCGAAAAGTGTTAATGAAACCTCTGTTCCCATTAAAGTTTGAGTATATTTATAGCTCGAACTTGCCATATTAAATTAGTTCAACTACTGAAATAAATTAACTATTAATATAATCTGTGGCTTTTTTACCAGCTTGAATACCAAATATTATGATATCAGCAACAGCATTTCCACCAATACGATTTGCTCCGTGAATACCTCCTACAACTTCACCTGCCGCAAACACACCTTGAATTACTTTTTTATGAGTATCTAGTACTTGTGTTTGTGTATTAATCGTCACACCGCCCATAGTATGATGAACTCCCGGAGCTATTTTAATAGCATAAAACGGCCCTTTATTGATAGGGTGGCGCATACCTGTTGTTCTTCCAAAATCTTCATCTTTTTTATTTTCGGCAAATTGGTTATAACGGGCCACTGTTCTAGTCAAAGTTTTGCTATCAATAGATAGTTTCTGTGCCAATTCTTCTATGGTATTAGCTTGAGTAACAAGCTCGTGTGAAACATACTCTTCAACATTCTTATTTTCATCCCGAATTTGCTGATCAAATAAAATATAAGAATAATGTTCAGGTAATTTGATAATCTCAGCCGAGACCTTATCACGAGTATCAAGCTCATTGATAAATCGTTGACCGCTTTGTGAAACTAAAATAGCTCCACCACCACGTATAGATTCAGAAATTAAATATGAGGTCGTTTGTTCAACCGTTGGATGGATTTGGATTTCTCCCATATCAACAGTACCAGCGCCAAGCTTTTCCAAAATTACAATACCAGAACCGGTTGCTCCTTTATGATTGGTAGTTACAAAACCCTTAAGATCAGGACGATATTTTTCAACCATTTTTTCATTAGCACTGAAACCTCCAGTGGCAATAATTACTGCTTTGGTTTTAATAGTTTGGCTAGAGCCATCTTCTTCTAAAATTTTCACTCCCACTACTTTATGGTTTTCTGTAATAATTTCAGTTACGGAAGTTTCTAACATAACTTCAATGCCACGTTTATTAATATTTTTTACCAATCCGCTAATCAAAAATCCCCCCACAGCCGCACCATTGGCAGGGCGATGAGTTCGATCTATACTCATTCCACCAGTAGTTGTAATGCCACTTAGTTCTATACCATTATCATCTAACCAATTTATTGCATTAGGTGCATTATCAACAAAATAACGGAGTAGATCAGTGTTATTTTTATTTTTACCACCTGCCAGCGTTTCTTTATAAAATAGATCTTTGCTATCTACAATGCCTTTAAGTTTTTGAAATTTCGTTTCTGCTGCGTTCATACCAGCTGATGCTTTATTTGTGTTTCCGCCAATTACTGGCATTTTTTCAATAATAATAACATTTGCTCCGAGATCATAAGCTTGAATAGCAGCAGCTAAGCCTGCTCCACCACTGCCTACGACAACAACATCGTAAGATTTATCGTTAGGATCCCCTCCTTCAGCTAGAATTGCTTCTTTGTTAGATTTTGCCATAGCTTTTGTTACGGCTTTCTTAAATGCCTCACATTGCGTGGTTGCACCAGAAATTGCATCAACATGTGGGCTATTAGAATCGATAATTCGACTTTTGATAGCAGCAAAATTATTTAACACTTCATTATTAAATTCATTTGCATTGATTAATTTTAAATCTTTGATGAAGTCTTTACCTAATTCAACATTAATCAAAAACTCATAAGTTTCATCATTAACTTTTTCCTGATAATTGCCAGGTTTGAATTTTTTAACATTGATATTAACATCACGAATTAAGCTTTCAACAAGTGAAAAATGCCATAGAGGGTCTGGAATATTGAGTGCTTCACGCTTATCACTATTTATCGTTAATTCTAATGTTTCTCCTTTCTTTATACGATTAACCCAATCTGGATAGGCAATGCAAGCTCGACCAACAGCAACTAAATCATAGCCATTATCGATTGCAGTATCAATATCACTTTTATTAACAACATTACCAACACCAACAACCGGAATTTTAGCTAATACATCAGAACGCATCGCAATGAACTTCTCGATTAATGGTGTTGGATCTTGAGTATTAACAATCGATGATCTAAGGGTTGTTCCCATTGAAAAATGAACATAATCAAGTCCTTTTTTAGCTAATTTTTCAAGTAAATACATTGTGTCATCAAAACGAATACCTGGGACTTCTAATTCTTCCGGAGAGAAACGATAACCAACAATAAACTCTGAGGATGCATATTGTTTTGCCATGCTATGAGTGATATCTAAAACTGCTAATGGAAATTGAGTGCGATTATCACGACTACCACCCCACTTATCATCTCGTTGATTTGAATTTGGGGAGTAGAATTGTTGAATAAGATAAGTATTTGCACCGTGAATTTCGACACCATCAAATCCTGCTTCGATAGCACGTCGTACAGCTTGACCAAATTTATCGACCATTTCATCTACTTCATTAGCCGTTAGTTCTATTGGAGTTGCAGCGCCAGGACGTGGTGCTGCTATTGCACTTGGTCCTACAGGCAATTGTCCACCAATCAATTTTGGCTCAACCATGCGACCACCATGGTAAACTTGAATAACCGCTTTGGATCCTTTTTCTTTGATTGCTTTTGCAACCTTTGCTAATCCTTCAATTTTGTCATCGCTATCTAATCCAATAGCACCAGGAAAAGCTAATCCTTTATTATCTACAAAGCCACATTCAACGATAATAGTACCAATTTCACCTGCTCTTGCTTGATAGTATTCTATTAAATCTTGTGTGACAGAGCCTTCATGAAAGCCAGAACAAGTCGTCATCGGAGCCATCATTATACGATTTTTTAGCTCAACACCGTTGGGTAATGTGAATGCACTAAATATGTCTTTATTTTCCATTTTAATATACCTAATTATTTTATTTTGATTCAATTACTAACTTTAATAATAACATTACTTATTCTGATACTCCACTTACTTTAGTTTCAAAAATGTACTAACGTATCAATTTTGAGAAATAATATTTCTTATATTTATTAAAGAATTATGTAACAATTTATTCTTTTAGCAGTGATTTTTAGTTATTTTATCAGTTGAATTTGCCAAGCATTGTTTAAACCTACGCATAAAAATCTAAAAAAAAACACTATAACTATTTCATTTAGTTATATATTTATTGATTAATTTATTCTTGAACTTTATTTTTATTTAGCTAGAATTCCTTGAAGCTTAACGAAAAGAGAACATTGATAATGAAAATAAAGTTAATCCATAAATTAGTTCTAAAACTACGTCTCTTTCATTGCCTATTAATTTCATTTACAAATCCTCCTTTATGGAGGATTTTTTATTTTAAACAATACCACTTAAGGACGTGCATAAATGGGAGACAATATGAAATCTTTGACACCTTTCTATAATCCATATATTAGCTATGAAGATAATTATGCTAAAGGACCATTTGGGCTTTTTGTGCAATTAAATAAAACAGAAAATGTTCCTACTAAGTTAACCAAATTTTTGAATATAGAGGTAAATCTACCTTTTGGTATACCCGCTGGCCCCTTACTAAATGCTAACTATATTAAAGCTGCTTTTGCTTATGGATTTGATTTATGTGTATATAAAACAGTACGTACTAAACTTCATAAATGTCATCCTTTACCTAACATCTTATCGGTACACGCTAAAGGTAAATTATCAAGTAATTTAGATACGGTATTAGCAGATACAAATTATGATCAACCATTATCAATAACAAACTCATTTGGTGTGCCTTCCTTTTCACCTGATATATGGCAACAAGATATGGAAGATGCGGTAAAATCTGCAGGTCATGGACAATGTGTAATTGGTAGTTTCCAAGGCACGGAAGGTAATGGCAAAATAGAAAATGATTACGCTTTAGCCGCAAAATTAGTTAAAGAAACCAATGCGCCTATTCTTGAAGCAAATTTAAGTTGCCCGAACGAAGGGGCAAATAAATTACTTTGCTTTGATATAGATAAAGTCGAAAGAATTGTCAATGCCATTAAGACAGCTGTTCCTGATCGTCCACTTATTTTAAAACTAGCCTATTTCCCTGACGATGAAAGGATTGTTTCTTTATTAACTCGTATCGGTTCTATTATCGATGGTTTAAGTGTAATCAACACACTATCCGCTAAACCAGTTGATGCTAAAGGGAACCCAGCATTAGGTGAAAATAGAAAAGAAGGTGGTGTCTGTGGGGATGCAATTCGTTGGGCAGGTTTAGATATGGTGAGTAGATTAGCTAAATTCCGTCAAGAAATGGAATTAAAATTTGTTATTGTAGGTGTTGGTGGAATAAGCAACAGTGAACATTATCGTCAGTTCATCGGCAATGGCGCTGATGCAGTCATGAGCGCTACTGGGGCAATGTGGAACCCTCTGCTTTCTATAGAAATCAAGAAAACCTTGAATAAAATTATTTAACGTTATGCTCATGTCTGTTACAGGGTAACTTACCCTGTAATTTTTTACTGACAATACACCCTACTATATCCTTATTACTTTTTCTTAAAAAATAAAATCCAAAACAAGATGAGCAAAAAACGATAACTAAAATAATTGACACATGCAAGGAAGGAATAAAAGATATTAACAGTACAATTAAGACCATTGCTAATATTTTAAATAAACTTTTTTTGTTGCTCTCTTTTCAATAAGTATCTTTTATATATGAGGTTGATACTAATATCTTTTAGTAAAATAATAATAAAGGCAATCTGAACTATTGAGCTAAAGTAAGACGTTAATAAATAAAAAAGGCACTGTCGTTAAAAGTGGCACAAAATGCCAATGATTACCAACAAAAATGAAACACCATCTATAATAAAAAGCTATTGTTTAACATTACTAAATGTAACTCAGAAAGGTTTCAGTATTTAACTCAATATAAGTAGATGGCGTCAATAATAGAATAAAACTTATAACGTACTAACTAGACAATTTGAATTGGCGGAACGGACGGGGCTCGAACCCGCGACCCCCTGCGTGACAGGCAGGTATTCTAACCAACTGAACTACCGCTCCGCTTTATTTAATAATCTTAACGTTGGAACGTTAAAGTAGGCGTGATATTAAAGATAATTTTCATTTCCGTCAATAAAATTTTTGTATTTAATGATTGATTGCGTATAAAATCATCATTAGTTAATGAGCCATAAGGCCCCTGCACTTTTTTTATCAATTTTTTTTAAAACAGCTTCATGTTCAGACAGTTCAACTTCAGAAGCTTTAATTACTTTTAAAGGTATAGAGCTACGTTCAACTCTACGAATAGAAGTATTATTACCAGATAAAGAATTCTGATCATCCATATTAAAAGATAATGTTGTTTGTCCCCCTGTCATAGCTAAATAAACTTCAGCTAAAATTTCAGCATCCAATAATGCTCCATGAAGTGTTCGATGTGAATTATCGATTTGATAACGTTCACAAAGCGCATCTAAGTTGTTGCGCTTACCTGGAAATAAGCGTCTTGCCATAGCCAAGGTATCAGTAATAATACAATGATCTGCTGTTTTGAAATCTAAACCGCATAAGCGAAACTCATAATCCATAAATCCAACATCAAAAGATGCGTTATGAATAATAAGTTCAGCACCATCAATAAATTTTATAAAATCATGAGCAATATTTTTAAAAATAGGTTGATCTTTAACTAACTCATTATCTATACCATGTACTTTAAAAGCATCTTCATCAATCAAACGTTCAGGGTTGATATAAACATGAAAATGATTGCCAGTTAAGCGACGATTTATGATTTCAACAGCACCAATTTCAATAATTTTATGACCTTCATAGTGATTATTGCCTTCTTGATTCATACCTGTTGTTTCTGTATCTAATACTATTTGGCGCGCGGAATTATTTATCACGTTATTCTCTTTTATCTGTTAACAATTGGGGAAAAAATAAATTAGTGTTATAGTCTATCACCAAAAGTGATTAATGTTGATATCTAGCGATTATACAAATACAAAACTCATTATGAATTAAAAATAGTTGTCATCAATGAATATATAACCAACTTAAACAATTTAATCGACAATCAAAATATGCTGAAAAAAATAGAAATTTATACAGACGGATCATGCTTAGGAAACCCTGGACCTGGCGGCTATGCAGCCATTTTAAAATACAAACAGCAAGAAAAAGTGGTAGCAGAAGGTTTTTTTAAAACAACCAATAATAGGATGGAATTATTAGCAGCAATTACTGCCTTAGAACAATTAAAACAAGCTTGTGAAATTGACTTATATTCTGATAGTCAATATTTACGTAATGGCATTATGAATTGGATTCATGGTTGGAAGAAAAATGGTTGGAAAACGGCTAATAAAAGACCTGTTAAAAATGAAGATTTATGGAAAAAATTGGATGAGCTTGTTCTGTTACACAAAATCAACTGGTTCTGGGTAAAAGGTCATTCTGGTCATATTGAAAATGAACGATGTGATATTCTAGCGAAAAAACGGGCTCAATCTCCAACATTAAAAGATATCGTTTTTGAGCAATCTAATAAAGAAAACATTTAATTAACAATTTTGAATAGCTTTCTATGTTTAAATTACATATTATTCCTGCATTAAAAGATAACTATATTTGGTTGTTATCAAATACGGATAACCAAGCCATCATTATTGATCCCAGTGAGGCGGATACTGTCATTAACTATGTTAAGAAAAATGATCTCTCACCTATTGGAATTTTACTTACTCATCTTCATATAGACCATATAGGTGGTGTAACAAAATTAAAAGAACGGTATAACCATATTGAAGTTTATGGTCCCAGTGAGATTAATCTACCAATAAATTATATAGATAATCAAAATACAATTTCTATTGGGAATTTTACATTTGATCTCATCAGTGTCCCTGGACATACATCTGGACATCTTGCTTATTATTGCCATCCTTATTTGTTTACAGGAGATGCCCTATTTTCAGCAGGATGCGGACGAGTTTTTGAAAAGACTTATCAAAAAATGCTAAATTCACTTAACAAATTAAAACAACTTCCTGATGATGTTCTTATTTGTGCTGGTCATGAATATACTTATTCTAATTTGTTATTTGCTAGCACAATGTTACCAGAAGATGAAAATATTAAGTCATATTTGAATACAATTAATGAAAATTCAATTACTTTACCTTCAAACTTAGCAACAGAAAAATTGATTAATTTATTTTTACGATGCTCTGATAAAAAATTACAACAAAAATTCAAGTTCAACAATGAATTAGATTTATTTATTTTTTTTAGAAGCCAAAAGGACAATTTTTAGGTATAATACGCGGTTTTAATAAATGTTTAATTTTACAGGCTAATGAAAAAGTTATTTATATTCACAATATTATGTTTAATTTTGGTTGCATGCCAAAACCATGGTTCTAATACCAATAATAGTGTCTATCAAACACATAATTCATTATCGGTAGTTGCAAGCAGCATTAAAAGTAGTGGTATTAATCACATATTAATAACTCAAAACCCTTGGCAATATATGCTAAACCAAATTGATGTTAATGTTCCCGAGAATAAACGTGTTAAAGAAGAAAGAGATCGTTTATTACTTAATCCACAGGCTTTCGAGGTGACAGCACTTCGCTCTGAACCCTATGTTTACTATATCATTAACCAACTTCGTAAAAATCGTTTGCCGGTTGAATTAGCGTTAATTCCATTAATTGAAAGTGCATATGATCCGCTTGCAACATCTTCCGGTAAAGCGGCAGGTTTGTGGCAGTTTGTACCTATTACCGCAAAAGAGTACGGTTTAAAAAAGAACAGTAATTTTGATGATCGTCGTGATCTTATAGCCTCTACAAATTCGGCCATTACACTTTTACAAAATTTAAATAATCGTTTTAATGGTGATTGGTTATTAACATTAGCCGCTTATAATGCTGGGGAAGGTCGAGTAAAAAAAGCTATCGAAAAAAACCAGGCAAATGGCTTACCTACTAATTATTGGTCTTTGGAATTACCAAATGAAACAATGCGCTATGTTCCGAAAATTCTTGCCATTATTGATATTGTGAAAAATAGTAAACAATATGGAATTAAGTTACCAGATTGTAGCTATGAAAATTCTCTAGTTAGAATTGACATGTCTAAAAACATTTCTTTAGCTAAAATTGCTCAATACAGTGATATACCACTTAGTGATTTAAAAAGTTTTAATGCTGGGTATTTAAAACAGACAGTAAATGGCCCTTTCCATTTGCTTGTGCCTTATGCCTATGCAGAAAAATTACATAAAAAGCTACAGGAAAAAAATCTTGTTACAACAGAAATTACTGAATTACTACAAGATGTGCCGCATAGCACAATGCCAATAGAAGTCAAAACAGCAACAATTCAACAATCGACTGGAATTAACAATAAAAATACCATACTTCATACAGCTAATACAAAAAAGCAGATAACTTATCAGGTTAAAGCTGGTGATAGTCTTCATTCAATTGCACGAAACTATCAAGTAAAAATAACTGATATTTTGACGTGGAATAACATGAAAGATTCGCAAGTTAAAGAAGGGGATGTATTAACAATAAATCTTATCAATCCAATCTAAATTTTATTAAAAGAGGATTATGGTCAGATGTCTTAGTGTTAATAATTTCAGCTGTTTCCAATTGTAATCCTCGATAAAATACAAAATCCAATGGTCTACCCATGAAAGTTTTGCGATTATCTATAGTAAAATTCACTGACCTAAGACCTATTGAATGTATCAAATCATATAATAAATTCAAACGTTGTTGGCTCCATGCATTAAAATCTCCTCCTAATATTATTGGACCATTATGTTCTTTAATACGATTTAATAACATGTGAATTTGCTGACGATAAATTTTAACACCAATACTAAAATTAACGGCATGAACATTAGCCACAAGAAATTGCTTTTTTGAATGAGCAATAGGATAAATTGTAATTAGTGCAGATTTGGGAACTCTAATTAATGGCTCTTTTTCTCTGAATGAAAGAAGAGCGCTAGGTAAAGATTCAGTAATCGTCATCACACCTGCATAAATATCATTAAAGCAATATGTAGGAACATGATCTGCAACCTTATGATGTTTTGAAATAAAGCTTAAAAGCTGAGGGGTATTTTGGGCTTCTTGTAGCAATATTAATTTAGCAGTATTTGCATACTGCTCTAAAATATCAATACAATCTGCCCGCTTTTGTTTATAAATATTCCAAACTAAAACTGAAAAAGAAGTATGATCAATAAGCGATTTATTAACACTTAATTGGTGATTAGGTAAGATTACTTCTACATCATTATTTGATCGATAACGTAATGTATAGTTGCGTTTTTTAAACATACTACTGCGAGTTTTTCAGCTTTAAATATTCATCAAATGATAAAGTATCACTTTGCTCTTTTATTTTTTGTTTTTCAAGCGATAAATGATGTTGTTGAACAAAATCATTATCTGTTAATAAAGTTAAAGGTTCTGAAATAAGCTGCCTTTTATATTGGTTAGCTAAAGCTACCCCAAACTTTGATGTACCTAGATCGCTAATTGCTTGTAGCGTCCTTGCTGATAAAGTTAACTCAGGTTGTTCAAACATCAAATCCAAACGTTCACAGACCTTACGGTAATGTTGATGACCATTTTGGTGATCTAAAACATCGGCAACACGAAGTAAATCTTTAAATAATTCGTGCCCTACTTTGGACAAAGGTTCTCGATAACTATCACAACCTATACTAATTTCAAGCCCCGGCTTTCGCCCTTCAATAATTACTTTATTCCAATTCATCTTAGCACACTCAAGTTCTTGGCTACTCATTTCTGGAGCTGGAGCTAATGCACACCAAATCAAAAATAAATCAATAAAACGAATTTGTTCTTCAGTAATACCTATTGGTGAGAAAGGATTAACATCAAGCGCACGTACTTCAATATACTCAATTCCACCACGTAAGAGCGCATCTGAAGGTGTTTCATTTGCTCTGGTCACTCGTTTAGGGCGAATTGGTCCATAAAACTCATTTTCTATTTGTAAAATATTATCATTTAATTGGCGATATTGACCATTTACTTTAATACCTAATTTACTAAACTCAGCAGATTTAGTATGAGTTGCACGTTTCAATCCCGCTACATAAGAATCCAAATGATTAAAAGTAATACCTAATTGTTTCTGAGCACTATTCGTATAACCGATATCGCTTAACCTTAACGAAGTTGCATAAGGTAGATAACAATTACCATTTGTTTGCTCAATGAAGGATTTGGCTTTTTCTGGATCTTGAATAAATGGAGAACATATTGATGGCGAAGCACCAAATAAATACGGAATTACCCAGCCAAAACGATAATAATTGCGAATCAAGGTAAAATAACCTTCAGATATTATAGTTTTACCTTCTTCAATATTTTTGATACCGTTTCTTGCCTGCCAAAACGCGGTAGGTAATGAAAAATTATAATGTACTCCAGAAATCGTTTGCATCATTGCGCCATAGCGGTTTTTTAACCCTTCACGGTATAGCGTTTTAAATCGCCCTTCATTGGAAGTACCATATTGGGCTAAAATAATGTCATCTTCATTTGCAAGAAAACAAGGCATACTTAATGGCCACAACATTTCATCTCCAATGCTTATGCTAGCATAACGATGCAAATCACGTAAAAAAGACAGCATATAATCAATATTGGTATTAACTGGTGTAATAAACTCTAACATTGATTCAGCAAAATCAGTTGTTATCCAAGGATGAGTTAACGCTGCCCCAATTTTTGAAGGAAAGGAAGTTTTCGACAATGATCCATCAGGTAAAATACGCAAAGTTTCACGTTCTAAACCTCGTTGAATCCCCTGTAAAATAGTATAATGTTTTTCTAACCAACTAAGCGCTTTGGAAACATCAGGAATCATAATCTAGCTTTTCCTAATTTAATTATTTATAGCATTAATATTATCATAATTTACTAGTTACTATAGATGATTTTGATATTTTAAGAATAGCTGAAATGAACAAAAGCATTTCAAAAACTAAATAAAAAAATAACTCTATCTATTTCAATAGGTAAAAATAAAACTCACAACATACATTTTTATCTATTTCATAGATAGGATTAGTTAATTGCAATTAAAATAATGATAAATTGATACATTAAAGCAGTTTATTTTTGCATATGATCTTTTTTTTCTAACAAAATTAAAACTTCCATATGTGCGGTATGGGGGAACATATCAAATAATTTTGATTTGGTAATTTGATAATCATTTAACAACTTTAAATCCTCAACAAGCGAAGATAAGTTACAACTTGAATATAAAATATAGTTTGGTTTCATCTCTTCAAGATACTGGATTAATTGCTTCCCTGCTCCTCGTCTTGGTGGATTTAACAAAACTAAATCAGGGATATTCTGATTGGTAATCGCATATTGAGTAGCATCTAATGATTTAAAAAATATTTGCTTATAACCGAGTTCGTTAGCTGATTTTGTTGCGCATTCAATTGCATCTGAATTTATTTCAATTCCTGTTAATTGAACATCATTTTTTGATAAATTATTCAAGCAATGTAAACCAAATCCACCCACACCGCAAAAAAGATCCCAAATCGAATGTATATTCAAATCGGTGACCCAGTCACTTGCTGTTTGATAAAGATTGGAGGCAACATCGGTATTTGTCTGAAAAAAGCTTTTAGGCTTTATAAAAAGAGGAATATTATTTAATGTTATTGATAGAAAAGAATTATTGGTTAAAACTATCTCTTCATCCCCTTCTAATATAGCTGAATGATTAGGTTGAATATTAATTGAAACAACTTGCAGATTTTGAATTTTATCTTGTAATTGATTAAAAGAATTCTTAATTTTTTCAAAAAATTTTGGTGACTTCAAAACAAATCGCAACATAAAACTACTTATTCCATCACAAATACTCTCAGTGATAATAACGAATTTTAGCTCTCCTTTTCGCTTATTGATATTGTAAGGCACTAATCCTTGTTTTCTGATATATGTTCTTACAATTTTTAGAATATTTTGCATATTGTTAGAGTAAAGAGGACAATCACATAGATCAATAGCTTGATCACCTGTTTGAATACCTAATATGGGTTTTTCAACTGTACCTAATACAGCCATTTTAGCTTTATTACGAAAAGCATGTTTTTTACTTGCCAAAGGCTCTTTAATTTCTTTAGGATTAAATTCACTTAGCTGCTCAATTAGCATTGTTTGCTTTTGTTCTAATTGTATTTGATAAGGATGGTCAAGCCAATGACATGATAAACATTTTTTTTGTTGATAATAGCTACATTGCATCGTAAAAACCTCTTTTTATAATTAATTATTATATACCTAATCAACCTTAATAATCAGTAGTTTTAGTTATATATACTGTTTCAGCGTTACAGTAAGTGGAATTAAAATCGATTTAATATGAATCATATACTTAATTAATCACTTCCATTTATTTGACGAAATAACGGTATATGATAGGATATGTTCATTAACATTACAGGAACAATTTAATGTCTATTAAGTTAAAAACCCCAGAAGAAATCGAAAAAATGCGTATAGCAGGCAAACTCGCTGCTGAAGTTTTAGAAATAATAGAGCCTTATGTTAAACCTGGTATTACTACAGGTGAACTAGACAAGATCTGTTATGAACATATAGTCAATGTCCAAAAAGCTATTCCGGCTAATATAGGTTATCACGGTTATCAACACACTAGTTGTATTTCAATTAATGATGTGGTTTGTCATGGTATTCCAAGTTTTGATAAAAAGTTAAAAGATGGCGATATTCTAAATATTGATGTGACAGTCATTAAAGATGGTTTTCATGGCGACACATCTAGAATGTACATTGCTGGTAAGCCAACTATCACAGGTGAAAAATTATGCCAAGTTACACAAGAGAGCCTTTACGAGGCGATTAAAATTATCAAACCTGGCATTCGTTTAAAGGAAATTGGTAAAACAATTCAAAAATATGTTGAAAAGTTTGGCTTTTCATCAGTACGTGAATACTGTGGTCATGGAATTGGAAAAGTTTATCATGATGAACCACAAGTATTACATTATGATGCTGATGATGGTGGTGTAATTTTAAAACCAGGCATGACCTTTACAATTGAACCAATGGTCAATACGGGTGATTGGCGTACTCGAACGATGAAAGATGGTTGGACAGTTAAAACCAAAGATCATGGACTTTCGGCTCAATATGAACACACTATCTTAGTTACTGAAAATGGCGTTGAAGTTTTAACATTGCGCAGTAACGAAGATTTTCCTCGCATTATCGAACACTAAATAAAATGGCTTCAACAATAGTTTATGATTGAAGCCATTTTATTAAATTTCATAAATCTTAATATAATAAAGTATACAATTTACGTCGATAACTGCTGGCCAACGGATTACTTGTTCCTAATGCGGCTAGTAAATCAAGTAATGTTTTCTTTACTTGCCCATCACCGGCGTTAAGATCTTTTGTCAGCGGTTTAAATAACAGCTCTAATGCTTCCTCATGACGTCCTACATGCATTAATTGTGAAGATAATTGAATCATTAGTTCAACATTATCAGGATGTTGAGCAAACTCTGATTGCAATTGCTGTAACTCAGGCGAGTTAGCTGCTTGTTCAAGTAGTTCAATTTCGGCTTGTAATCCGTGATAACTTGAATCTTGATCTTGTAGAGGAATAGTTGCAAGTACTTCTTTTGCTTCACTTAGCTGTTTAAGTTCAATTTGTGATTTCACTAACATTAATGCAATATCTGTTCTTGGTTTCCCCAAATGATCGGTAAGTGATTTCCAAGCTTGACGTAAAAGTGGTAATGCTTCTTCATATTTAGCTTCATGAAATAAATTTTGAGCTTCAATTAATTTAAGTTCATCTTCATTTGGTAATACTTTTTCTAAAAAAGCTTTAATGGTTTCTTCAGATTGAGGTCCTTGAAAGCCATCTATAGGTTGACCATCTTTAAATAAATAAACAGTAGGAATAGCACGTAAACCAAATTGTGCTGCTAACATTTGCTCTTCATCACAATTAACACTAGCTAAAATAAATTGCCCATGGTGTTTATTAGCAAGCTTTGTTAATGTTTGTGTCATAGCTTCATAATCTGGGCTTCTTGAAGACCAAAAATAAAATAATACGGGATATTTAGATGAACCTTCTATAACTTCTTGAAAGTTTTGTTGATTAACTTCAAAAATAAATTGATTTTGCATATTGTGTCCTAAGAATATTTTGATTCATTATTTATTAATTAAAATTCTATCCATTAATTTATCAGGAAGCAAACGTTTAGCAAATGCAGCAAGCTTGGTTACCTTTGTTACCCTGTAACGTATTTTAGGCGCTGAATGCTCTAACGCATCAAATAAACATGGTAATATGGCTTCCGGTGATAACGTAAATCGCTTAGCTATCGGTGGATTTTTAATAATATTTGATTGTTCCGTTTGATTCACATTTTGTGAAAAATGAGTTTTTAACGGACCTGGCTCAATTAAGCAAACTTTGACATTGGTATCAGCTAATTCTAATCTCAAAACGTCAGACCAAGCTTCTAAGGCATACTTACTTGCTGAATAAGCACCTCTACCAGGAGTTGCAACAATACCGACAATTGAACTTGTTTGAATAATACGGCCTTCATTTTGTTCAAGCATGGCAGGAAGTAGTAACTGCGTTAACTGATGTACTCCAAAAAAATTAGTTGAAAATTGCGATTCTAGCTGCTCTCGGCTAATTGTTTTTAATCGCCCATACAGACCAAATCCCGCATTATTAAATAACGCATATAATTTTCCACCAGTTAATGCTAATACTTCCTTAGCAGCTTGTTTAACGGAATTAGAATCATCTAAATCAAGTAATACCGTTTCAAAGCCTTGTTCAATCAAATGTTGCTGATCAGATGCCTTGCGACAAGATGCAATAACACGATAACCTCGTTTTTTTAATGCAATGGCTGAAATAAGTCCTATCCCGCTTGAACAGCCAGTAATAAAAATTGTCTTCAATTTTTATCTCCATTTTACTCACATATTGTCAAGTTAATCTACTGCAATTATGATATCACACCTAAATAGAAGTTACCGTAAGTAAAAGAAAGAGGATTGTATGAAAATCGCTATTATTGCCGCAATGGAAGAAGAAGTTGCTATATTAAAAAGTAAAATTACCCATTATCAAATTGAACGCCATTTAGGTTGCGATTTTCACCTTGGGCAAATTGCTGGTTGTGAAATAGTTCTACTTCAATCAGGCATTGGTAAAGTAGCCGCAGCTTCAGGCACAACATTATTATTAAATAATTACAAGGTTGATGCCGTTATTAATACGGGTTCAGCTGGAGGACTTTCAACCGAACTCAATATTGGTGACATTATCGTATCAAAAGACGTATTTTATCATGATGTCGATTTAACCGCTTTTGGTTATAAACCAGGACAAATGTCCGGTTGCCCAGTTGTATTTGAAGCAAGCCAACAATATCAATCATTAGCCAAATCATGTATAAAAAAACAAGGTGTTAATGCAGTTGAAGGATCAATTGGTAGTGGTGATACATTTATTAATGGTAAAGATACATTAGAACGAATCAAACAAACCTTTCCAAATGCCATAGCGGTAGAAATGGAAGCCGCAGCAATTGGGCATGTCTGCTGGCTATTTAAGGTACCGTTTGTAGTAGTAAGAGCAATTTCAGATAATGGTGATAATGAATCTGCAATGGATTTCCAGTCATTTTTAAAACTCGCAGCAAAACAGTCTTCCTTAATTGTTGAATCGATGTTAAGCGAGCTAGCCTGAACTATTTTAAAAAATAGCATACTGAAATCACAAACAATATTCACTAAACAAGGGCTGACGCCAACCAGTTAGTATTTCTGGTACGTCACCTTTTTTATCAATTTTCCATTTAATATATTGATTAATTAATCGGCGCGAAAGCAGTAAATCTTGATTAAGCCCTGTTTTTGATGAAATGATTTGAGCCGCTTTTTTTAATTCATCCGAGATCTTCTTGAAATCGGGATAAGTATTAATTCTACGAATAAGTGGTACCTCGGGTATCGGTTCGGATAAAATATCGAGAATTTTCTGCCCATATAAGCGAATTTCTTTTCCTTTCATTCCTAATTTATCTAGTTCAGCTAATGATGACGGCAAATACCGTGCAATCTTCCACAAAACCTCTTCATGTATGACAAAATTTAAAGCTATATCTTGTTGTTTTGCCAATTGGTATCGGAAACGTGCAATTTTAAATAATTGTCCTAAATTTTTGCCTTTTAATTGCCAACTATTTTTAATAGTTAAATAGGCATCATCAGGGGACATCACTTCACTTTTACGCGCAATCACCATTTGGCATTCTTGGTAAGCAGCATCTAACCAATTTTGATCAGCTAATAGCATTTTCAATTTTTCCATTAATGGAAAAAGATAAAGCACATCATTAATAGCATATTGGCATTGTTTCTCGGTAAGGGGACGTTTTAACCAATCAGTACGAGTTTCACTTTTATCAAGATCAACGCCTAAATATTTTTTAGCTAAACTAGCATAACCACTACTTAACGGATTATCTAAAAAAGAAGCCAATATTTGACTATCAATTATCGAGGAAGGAATACAATTAAAATGATGCAAAAAAACCTCAATATCTTCACTGCAAGAATGAAAATATTTTTCAATCATAGGATCATTTAATATAGCTTCAAAAGCTTGCCAATCAGTGATAGAAATGGGATCGATAAGTGCCGCAAATTCACCATTAAAAATCTGTAATAATCCCAAATGCGGATAAAATGTTCGAGTTCTAACAAACTCAGTATCTAAAGCTATAGCGGAACTATTGTTGATTTTTAAACAATAATTCACTAATTGTTCATTATTAGTAATAAATTGATAAGTCAAAATCACTTCCTATTTAGTTTCATATTTTAATTTATCTACTTTTTTATCGAAGCTCGCATCAATAACCACAATTTCAGAACGAGTCATAAAACGAATCGGCAAACTACCAAAACCATATCCATTACTTACAATACTGGTAAAGTGGTGCTGGATATCTTGATACATACCATAAGCATTTTTATACATTAAATCAGCCAAAAAGTTAACGGGGAAAATCTGCCCACCATGTGTATGACCAGAAATCATCAAATCAACGCCTAAATTAGCTGGTTCAGCAAGATCCTTAGGTTGGTGATCAAGCAAAATAATTGGCGAAGAAGTATCTGAAAAAAGCATCAGATCAGAAAGTGAAGCACGGGTAACCTCATATGATGACGATGAAAAATCGTCTCGACCAATTAGTGTTATGCCTAAATCATTCAAATAGATAATATCATCTTTCAATACATTCATATTGGCTTGTTTAAAAGCTGTGATAAGATTTTGCTCCTTATCCTTTTCACCTTTAGTTTCCAAGTATTCATGATTGCCAAATATAACATATGTCCCATATTTAGATTTTAATTCTTTCATTTGCTGATTAAATTCATCTTTAACGAAAGGACTCAATTTTTTATCGATAGTATCGCCTGTAATAACAATAAAATCTGCATTAAGCTCATTGACTTTATTAACCATTTGTTGAATAAACTTGTGCCGTGTCATTTCGTTAATATGAATATCACTTAATTGAACAATTCGTAAATGATCCGCATTCGCTTGTTTATTGATTTTAACTTGATAATGAACAATTTTTGAATTTGTTGCCATTTGATTACCGAAAATAAAAATCACAGCAGTACAACCAAGATAGACAGAGCTCAACATAAAATCGGGTTTAAATTTTTTTTTACTTAACAAATAAATAGCATCAAAAATTAATGAGGTGTAAACTAAACAAACAATCAAAGCAACTAACAGAGAAAAATAACTGGTAAAATTAATAAATAATTTAGAAAGTAAAAAAGCGATACCTAGCGCAAATATCCCTAGCCAATAGACAATTAGAAAAAAACCACTTAAATTAAGATCTAACCAAAATTGCAAACGCTTTCCTAAATAAACAGCAATAAAAACACACACCAAACATGTTAAAACAACTACAAAATTCATAAAGTCACATCAAATAAACATAAAAAGTGTTATCATAACAGAATTATTTTTTTGATAGTATCAATAACTTCTATGGGTTTTAAAAAAGATCAATTATTTTCTGCGCCTATCGATAAATTAGGTGATTGGACTTTTGATGAAAAAGTAGCTGAAGTATTTCCTGACATGGTTCAACGATCCGTTCCAGGCTATTCTAATATTATTTCAATGATTGGCATGTTAGCCGAACGGTTTGTACAACCCAATTCGACTATTTATGATTTAGGCTGTTCACTTGGAGCAGCTACATTGTCTATTCGTCGTAATGTTACGCAAGATAACTGTCATATTATCGCTGTTGATAATTCTCCACCAATGGTTGAACGTTGTAAGCGCCATATAGAATCATATAAATCCAAAACACCTGTAGATGTTATTTGCGATGATATTTGTAATATCAATATGCAAAATGCATCAATGGTGGTACTCAATTTTACGTTACAATTTTTAAGTCCTGAAAATCGGCAACATGTTTTAACTCAAATTTATAATGCGCTAAATCCAAATGGCATATTAGTATTGTCAGAAAAGTTTAATTTTTCAGATCTCACCATAAATGAATTATTGTTCAATATGCACCACGACTTCAAACGTGCAAATGGCTATAGTGAACTTGAAATCAGTCAAAAACGAAATATGTTAGAAAACGTCATGCTAACTGACACGATAGATACCCACAAAGAACGCCTTTATAATGCAGGTTTTGAACATATAGATACCTGGTTCCAATGTTTTAATTTTGGCTCTATCATTGCCATAAAATAACGTTTTAATTTAGTGTAATTGAATAAGGAAACAAGAATGATTGATTTTGGTGATTTTTACCAGATTATAGCAAAAAGTAAACTTAGCAGCTGGTTAGAAGTATTACCAGCTCAGCTTGCGAGTTGGCAACGACAAAATATCGACAATCGTTTTAACCAATGGTTAAATAGCATTAAGCATTTACCTTCTATTGAACCTTATCAAATTGACTTATTACACAGTGTAACAACCTATTCAGATGAGCCATTGTCTACTGGTGAACAACAACGTATTACCCAATTACTCAAAAATATGATGCCATGGCGTAAAGGACCTTTTCACTTATATGGTATTCATGTTGATACCGAATGGCGTTCAGACTGGAAATGGGAACGTTTAATCAATCATATTGATAATTTAAAAGGAAAAACAGTATTAGATGTTGGCTGTAACAGTGGTTATCATTTATGGAGAATGGTAGGAGCTGGGGCTAAACTGGCTATAGGTATTGATCCTATGGCGCTTTATTTATGTCAATTTGAAGCTATCCGCAAACTATTAGGCAATGATCAACGTGCTCACTTTTTACCGCTTGGTATTGAAGCCTTACCTAAACTTAATGCTTTTGATACTGTATTTTCAATGGGCGTATTATATCACAGACGATCACCACTCGATCACCTATTCCAATTGAAAGATCAACTTGTTGAAGGTGGGCAATTGGTTTTAGAAACATTAGTCATTGACGGCAATGAACATCAAGCATTTATGCCGGGTGAACGTTATGCGCAAATGCGTAATGTTTATTTTATTCCGTCAGTACCAACAATGATTAACTGGCTACAGAAATGTGGCTTTATGAATGTCAAAATGGTTGATATATCGCTAACCAGCGTGGATGAACAACGAAAAACAGAATGGATGACATCTGATTCACTTGCTGACTTTTTAGATCCTAATGATTCAAGCAAAACAGTTGAAGGCTACCCTGCTCCAATGCGGGCGGTTTTTATTGCTAGAAATAAATAAACAACGAAAAGAATATAATTAAAAACAGTTTAGAAAGTGAGCTTAGCAAAGTAAAAATATTGCTGTTAAATGCCCCAAGACATAAAAAGTACACAAAAAAGAAAACGGGTTAAAAACCCGTTTTTTATAGGATGAAATAAAAAGATAATCCCTAAAACATCAGATATCTTTTATAAAAGATTCCATTAAAAATAAATGAAAAATGCCTTAGTTAGCTAATAAAATCAAATAAGGTGATATATTTAAATCTTTATTACACACCAGGAATAGTAAATTCCATAATAAGCAATAATGTTGGCAGAATAAATATTGATAACACTGTTGAAGCAAAGAAAATACTTGACGCATGTTCTTGTTCAACATTCCAATTGTAAGCCAAAATAACCGCAGTTGATGCAGTAGGCATTGCCAATAAGAAAACTAATGCTTCAGCATCTTTGCCTGTTATTCCAAAAAGATATACAGCGAAAAGCGCAACCACAGGTGTTAAAAAACTTTTTAACAAAATATTAATTACCAATGCTCTGGAAAAATTCAATTTAACACCATAAATACCAACTCCAACTGCAAGTAATGATATAAAGTTACAAGCACCTGATGTAATTTCAAAAGTATCCATGACAAATTTTGGTAACCAAGTAGTAGTACCATTAGTCGAACTTACAATTAACCCCAGAATAACGGCTAAAAACATAGGTTTCATTAGTGAGCTTTTCACAGCACTTAATACCATATCGGCAGTTACTTTACCGCCAGATATTTTTGTATCGCATAACTCTAATAAGAAAATGGTTATTGGAATCAATGATAACGCCACAACAAAGTTAGCTATCGCAACAAAAATAGTTGAAGATGCACCTAACATTAAAGTTAAAAATGGTACTCCCATTCCCCCCATATTAGGGAAACAACATAACATTGAGCTCATCGCTGTTGATTTTAATTCTTTATGCAAGATGTATTTATTAGTTAAAAAACAAATTATCCACAAAAAAGACATTGCGCAGAAAAAAGTAACCATCCAAATACCATTAAATATTTCCGATGGTTTGGCATGTGACGTATGTACAAAAAGTAAAGCTGGAAATACAAAATTTGATACAAGTCCAGACAATAATTTCTTAGAATCTTTCGTAAATATCTTTTGTTGTACACACAACCAACCAAGAAAAATTAATAAAAATACCGGAAGACAAGAACTTACTACTTGTCCAACTGCTGACCAGATTAGATTCATTTTTTAAAACTCCTAAAATAATATTACTTAAAATACAAATTCGGTAACGATTCGGTAACTTTGGACTAGATTTTCTATTTATGACCGAGCAAAAATAAGGGGTAACAAAATCGAATATACGCTATTAATTACAAAACTACATTCCACCTTGTTTAAAACTTGAGATAACTTAACGCTATTTGATTTTTAGCGTATTTAAATAAAGACATTATTAATATTACAACTCTTGGCATATTTAAACGTCAAATATCATCACTTAGAAAATATTATACTTATTCTTCTCAACCTTGTGTAAAACAAGAAAGACTAACTTACTTAAAAAAGCAAAAAACATAAAAAATTTATTTGATAAAAATCAAAAAAATAAATTTTATCTATAAAAAACAATAGTCAATTAAACAAAAAGAATAAGTGTTAAATTATGGTAAAAATCAATATGTTAACTATTTTATCTAAATGGTACTTTTTTATACGATATCTTTGATCATAAAAAATACCACTACTAAAGATAACAAACTGACTAATTTATACATTTACTTTGATACTTAAAATTAACGTTATTAGTGATTATATATATAGCAGTGAATAAATAATTCAAGTTATTGTGAATTATGTTTTAAATTAATTAATAAAAATCTAATATAATGTAAATTATTTATGGAGCATTGTAAAATAGGTAATATAAATTTCATCAATTAGTTGGCTGTTATTATTTCTCCTCATCGCACTTTAATCCTTCATAATATAAAACAGCGAGATCAACACGATTGCTCATAGGAAACAACCGATGTGGTCACATCATGTTTAGCCACCCACAACAAACCTAGCTTCATTTTCCTAGGTAAACACGATATCTGAATCTGGTATTAATAACTTATTTGATTTCGATAGTTTTTTATCTATCTTGGCTTTTGCCGTTTGCACCACAATATTATTATGCCTAAAAGCTCGAACATCTAAATAAGTTTCTCTATCGCCAGTATCCTTCATTAACTTTTTTCAAGTGTCCTGCTTTTTTTCCTTTGTCATAAAAATTTCTTTACAGCCTTTATTTAAATAAAGCTTACTTGACTACCATTCTTTATTTATTAGTTCGTTAGTCGTGTAAATGCATAATCTGTTCTCTTTCATCAACCACCGCTTTGATTTTTTCATTAGCCAGTAGATTGCCATACCGTAGCGTCATGAAAGTAAAAATACTTTGATTGCTTCGATTTGTTAATCCATGAGAATATCCCCCTGTAATAAGTACTCGCCAATTTGATTAGATCAATTTAGGTTATCTCTTTGCTAAGCTTGGGTATTGTTGTCAAGTAATACTATTCTTGGTTCGAGCACAATTTAATAGTCTTGATCACTAGATTAAATTCCGTAATCACACCGTAAAGTGTTTTAGTTTTATCAAGCGCATTAAATCAACTTATTTTACTCTGTTGTGGCAATAGGTTTTGTGTATGAAATAATACTGAAATATTTGTTGAAGACTCCAACACATCAATTGACAAAGAATATTGATTAATATGCAATTTTGCTAACTATTGAAGTAAGGGTATTGGCAAATATTTCCTTCATATCAATTTTCGTTTCCTTGTATGCATAAAAATATGATGGTGATTAACTAATTTGTGTAAGGTAATATACGATTTTTTTAAACAGTCAATATTTTTTCATATAATTATAAAATTGATCTATTAATTTAGATAGAGTAGCAATTAGGACAGTAATTAAATTATAGAATGTGATTTTTTAAGTACAAAATCCAAATATTTTAAATACTGTACTTTGTCGTTTTTATTATTAATTTCCTTACGATCCCATATTGACAATTGAACTGCGAAAACGCTTTAAAGCAATTAAAAAGAACACGGTACCAATTGCCAATAACCAAGCAAATGATGTCCAAACTACCTCTATGCCGGCACCGCGATACAGTATTGCCTGCCCTAATTCAACAAAATGAGTGGTTGGAGCAATTAACATAATATTTTGAACGATTTCTGGCATGCTTTCTTTAGGAGTACTGCCGCCAGATAACATTTGTAGCGGCAGTAAAACTAAAATAAGTAACATTGCAAATTGAGCGGTGGATTTTGCAATTGTTGCCATAAAAATACCAAGTGACGTTGTCACAAAAAGATGTAGTGCCGCACCGATAAGAAATAATGATAGTGATCCAACAATAGGAACATTGAGCCAACCTTTTACAACAACCAAAAGGGCAATCCAAGTTGATATTAATACCACAAGCCCCATTGACCAAATTTTTGATACCATAATTTCAAAGGGAGTAACTGGCATGGCAAGAAGATGGTCAATTGTGCCATGTTCACGTTCTTTCATTAAAGCAGCGCCCGTCAAGATTATCGATAATGTTGTTACAATATTGATAATTTCCATTACCGAACCAAACCAAGAACGAGTTAAATTTGGGTTAAATACTGTGTGAACTTGAATATTAACTGGTAAATTTGTTGTATTGCTATAAAGGTTTACATATTCACTCACTTCGCCAGTAATAATTTGAGTAATATAGCCATTACCTACAAAAGCTTGCCCCATTCGTGTTGCATCAATATTAAGTTGAATTTTAGGGCTTTGGTTATTAAGTACATCACGTTGAAAATTAGGTGGAATATTAAGGGCAAACGTGTAGCTATCCGTATCCATTCCACGGTCAACATCATCCATCGAGAATAATTTAACTGGCTTGTTAAACATTGGGGGATAAAAAGCCGCAATAATTTGCCTAGATAGTGGTGAATCATCTTCATCTACAATTGCAATAGATGCATGATGCAATGAATCAGATGTTGCGGTTGCAGCAGTATAGATGTCAAAAGTAAAGCAGTAAGCGATTAATAGTAGCATGATTGGGTCACGTAATAATCCCCATAACTCTTTTATGCCTAAACGATAAATATTGATTAAACTTTGCATAATATCTACCCTTCCTGCTTTTTAAGAAGAAAAATACTGGCACCAAGCACAATCGGTATTGTTATTAATAAAGCAAATATGGAATTATGCAAATCGATAAAGCCAAGTGCTTTGTTAAATACACCTCTTGCGATGATCAGCATGTGGGTAGTTGGATAAACTTCACCAATGTAACGCCCTCCACCTTCTAATGATGCAACTGGATTAAGTAAGCCAGAAAATTGAATCGCAGGTAACATAGTGCCCACACACGTTAAAAAGATAACCGCAATTTGGCTACGTGTTATGGTTGAAGCCAATAAACCTAGCCCCGTTGAAATAATGCAATAAGTAAAAGCAGCAAGGCATAAAGTAAACAAACTTCCTTTTATCGGTACACCAAATATTGTGATTGCCATAACGAGCAATAATAAAAAGCTAAACATGGAAATAATAATATAAGGTACTTGTTTACCTAACAAAAATTCGGCTTTAGTTACTGGGGTTACATATAAATTGATGATTGATCCCATTTCTTTTTCACGCACAACAGATAACGCAGCAAGCATCGAAGGGATCATTAATAATAAAATTGGAATAATAGCTGGTACCATTGAAGGTAAGCTTTTAATATCAGGATTATAACGATAACGAGTTTCTATATTCGCTAAACTTGTGGGTACTTTTCCTGTCGTTTCTTTTATTTTTTCATTTAACCAATTAAGGTGCATGCCTTGGACATAACCTTTAATGGTTTCAGCACGCATTGGCATAGCTCCGTCAATCCAAATACCAACATCAACAGGATCACCTCGCTTTATATCTCGACCAAAATTGGGGGGAATTTCAATAGCTAATGCAATATTATTACTGCGTAAACGAGCATCCATATTGTTATAATCAGTTATCGGTGCTTTTTCAATAAAATAGCGTTTAGAGCCAGCTAAGTTAAGAGAGTAATTTTCACTAATTACTGTGTGATCGCGGTCAAGCACCGCAAAGCGTAATTCTTCAACATCCATGGTAATGCCATACCCCATAACCAACATTAAAATTGCTGCTCCTAATAACGCTAATAAGGCTCGCAATGGATCACGAGATAATTCCAATGTTTCACGCCATAAACAACCTATCATACGGGTAAAACTAAATCCTTTTAAGAGAAAATTTTGTGAAGCTGTTTGGGAGGAATTATTGGTTGTTGTTTTTAGAGTCACTTCGGTGGATTGTTTTTCTTCATTACTATCATCAGCACCTGCATCAATAAGATATTGAATAAAAGCATCTTCTAATGTTTTAGCCTTTTTTGAACTGATGATATTATCAGGCGTGTCGCTTGCTAATACTTTGCCTGCATGCATTAACGAAATTCTATCACACCTTGCAGCCTCATTCATAAAATGAGTTGTGATAAACACTGTTACTTTATCTTTCCTAGAAAGTTCGATAATTAAACGCCAAAAGTCATCACGAGCAATGGGGTCGACGCCTGATGTTGGTTCATCAAGGATAAGTATTTGTGGATTATGTACAACTGCAACTGACAATGAAAGTCGTTGTTTTACCCCTAAAGGTAAACTATCGGGCAAATCTTGTGCGTTTTGTTCTAAACCAAAACGCCTCAGTAATTCTTCAATGCGAGCAGGTATTTTACTTTCTTCAATACCGAACAGGCGTGCATGTAGAACTAAATTTTGTTTGACCGTTAACTCACTATATAAAGAAAATGCCTGAGACATATACCCCAAATGACGCCTAACGTTAATATCACTAGCGTCAACAGGTTTACCAAATAACCATGCTTCTCCTGATGAAATCGGTAATAAACCCGTTAACATTTTCATGGTGGTTGATTTACCGCAGCCATTTGAACCTAAAAAACCAAATATTTCACCTTGTTTAATTGAAAAATTAACATGATCAACTGCAATAAAATTACCAAACTGTTTAGTTAAATCTTTTGCTTCTATGGCTGTTTGCAAATCTTTATTAAGATCTAAAGGTGGAATTTCGACAGTTTGATAACCTTGTCTAGCGCTTTCTGGCATTAGCTGAATAAATGCATCATCTAAATTATCTTTTCCTGTCTTAGCTAGTAAGGATTTTGGTGTACCAGTTTCAAGAATCTTACCGCCATACATCGCCACCAACCAATCAAAATTTTGTGCTTCGTCCATATATGCTGTTGCAACAATCACGCTCATTTGTGGTCTTTGTTTACGAATTTTGTTAATTAACTGCCAAAATTGAGCTCTTGAAAGTGGATCTACGCCAGTTGTAGGTTCATCAAGAATTAACAAATCAGGATCGTGGATTAAAGCCGAACATAAGCTAACTTTTTGCTTCATACCACCAGATAGTCGCCCTGCTGGTCTTGATAAAAATGGGGATAACCCAGTACTATGCGTTAATTCATCAATACGGCGACGACGCTCAGCAGCATCATTACCAAACAGACGAGCAAAAAATTGCAAATTTTCTTCAACGGATAAAGTAGGATAAAGGTTTTTGCCCAATCCTTGCGGCATATAAGCAATACGTGTGCAAACATTTTTACGGTGTATTTTATCTTTCATATCACCATCAAGCACATATACTAAACCATCTTGAATAACATGCGCACCAGCAATTAATGATAATAAACTTGATTTTCCAACACCGTCTGGTCCTATCAATCCAACCATACATCTTGGTGGTATAGCTAAAGTGATATTATCAAGAGCAAGGTTCTTCTTATAATACAGCGATACATCACTAACTTTTACCACTGCATCGTCGAGCGATTTAGCTTCGGTTGATAAAGCTAAATCCTTATTGTCGGATTCTGACATATGCTATCCCTAATTATTTTGTTGGACATTTTGCAACATCAGATAAGCCAGACGGCCACGGAGCTTTTGAATCAAGTTTTACCCAAGCCACACCCGGCAAGCCTGTTTTTACTTGATTAATAAAGCATTTTAATAATTCAGGGCTTAATTGCGCTTTTACTCTAAACATCAATTTCTGACGCTCATCTTTAGTTTCAACTGTTTTAGGAGTAAATTGCGCAACGCTTGATACAAACGATATTTTGGCAGAAATTGCTTTATCTGGTAGTGCATCTAAAATCAATCTCACTTCATCACCAATACCCACTTTACCTGCGACTGTTTCAGGTAAAAAGAATGTGAGATAAACATCATACAAATTAACTAAATTTAATACTTTTCCGCCTGAAGGTAAAACTTCGCCTAATTGTGCAATTCGGTATTGAATACGACCGTCAACAGGGGCATTTAAAGTACTATCATCGATATCAGCTTGAATTCTTCTAATATTAGCACTTGCAACATTGATTGCCGATGTGGCGCTATCAACACCGGCTTGGGCCACAGCAATTGCAGCATCAGCGGCAGTAACTTGTGATTTGGCAGAATCTAATGCTGCTTTAGCATTGTTTACTTTAGCTGTATCATCATCAAATTGTTGAATAGATATTGCCCCTTTTTGATATAGGGCAGCAGTTCGTTGTAGATGTTTTGAGGCAATATCTAAGTCACTTTCCTTTTGGCTTACACCTGCTTGTGCTGCAACTTTATCACTCATTTTTAATGCCACTTGCGCTTTAGCACTTGCTTCATTGCTAACCGCTTGGCGATATTGAGCTTGAGCTTCATTAAGTTGTGCTTGTAAGGTATCAGTTTGCATGACGACTAAAGCTTGACCTGCTTTAACAAAATCGCCCTCATCAACATTAATTTTTTCTATTCTACCGGCTAATTTAGCTGAAATATTGATTTCAGTCGCTTCAATACGTCCATTGCCACTAATAAAATCTGAACCATACCCATCAGTTTTTAATTGCTGCCATAAAATAAAAATAATAGCAATAATAACAACTACAATAACAATCCACTTCCTGCTTATGTTTTTCATATAACACCTTATTTTAAAAAATTTATAACAAATTTTAACGCAACAATAAATCGTCATAGGTTGTTTAACTTTATTGTTTAAATAGTATCAAATGTTTATGACAAATAAAATCCGTTCATAAAACAAACGCAATAAAAGCTAAAAAAAGATTAAATATAGTGTAATTAAATCAATAAAATTAAGAGATAGGCAAATGAAAAGGCAAATGTTATGCTTATAACATTTAAAAAAGCATATCTTCGATCATTTAAAGGTAATTTTATGGCTCTCCCTTCATTTTTAACCCTTTATAACGAACTAATTTCAACACCAACCATTAGCAATATTACCAATGAAAAAATGGATTATTCTAATCAACCTTTGATCAACAAATTAGCTGCATGGTTTGAAGATTTAGGTTTTGTTATTGATATTCAACCAGTTCCTAATACTCGTCATAAATATAATATGCTTGCTACTTATTCAAACAGCGAAAATAAAACCAAAGGCGGTTTATTGTTAAGTGGACATACTGATACTGTCCCTTTTGATGAAGGGCAATGGACTAAAGATCCCTTTAAATTAACTGAAGATAACAATAAGTTATATGGATTAGGTTCTGCCGATATGAAAGGCTTTTTTGCTTTTATTCTAGATGCACTGCGTGATATTGATCTTAAAAAACTCACTAACCCTATTTATGTTTTGGCAACGGCTGATGAAGAGACCACAATGGCAGGCGCTTCATTTTTTGCCAAAAATACCCAACTGCAACCTGATTGCACAATTATTGGGGAACCAACATCGTTAATACCAATCCGTGCACATAAGGGCTTTATCTCCAATTCGATAAAAGTGATTGGCAAATCAGGGCATTCGAGCGATCCCGATAAAGGTATTAATGCTATCGAAGTCATGAATTTAGTCATTGAACGCTTGTTAATATTAAAACAAAAATTTAAAGAACAATATCATAATGATGGTTTCAGTGTACCTTATCCTACCCTAAATTTAGGCGTTATCCATGGTGGAGATGCAGCCAACCGTATCTGTGGTTGTTGTGAGCTTGTCATTGATATTCGTGTATTACCCGATAATAATGTCGATTCAGTTCATAATGCACTTTGTGAAGCATTACAGCCCGTCATGGATAAATACCCAAATCGAATTGCTATTGAATATGAGGTTGCTCCAATTCCAGGCTATGAATGTAAAAAAGATCACCCAGCCTTAAAACATATTGAAAAATTGGTAGATCATAATGCTGAAACGGTTAACTATAGCACCGAAGCACCTTATCTAAACCAAATTTCGCCAACGATTGTATTAGGACCTGGATCTATTGAACAAGCACATCAACCCGATGAATTTATTTCAATGGAGTTTTTAAAACCGACAAAATCAACTATAGAAAGGCTAATTAGAGATTTTTGTCTTTAATCTCTTTTTTTATTCGCTGATATGATAATGTCAGCGAAATTTTATTAAATGGAAAAAGTTGCAAAATCGGTAGCCATTTCTGTATTAGCAAAAACGTCTTTTGCTTCATCAACTAACTTTTTATTGTCATTTAAACTGTATCTAGGGCTTATATGAGTCATAATAAGCTTTTTTGCATTAGCTTGTTTGGCAATATTTGCAGCATGTATAGTGGTGGAATGTCCTCGCTCAATGGCTTTTTGCTCCAACGCTTTTTCTTGCGTTGCTTCATGAACTAGCACATCGACATTTTTTGCCAATGCAATTGAGGCATCACAAGGTATTGTATCACCTAAAATAGCCAGCTTTTTGCCTTTTTTAATATCTCCTTGATAGTTACTACCATCAATCACTCGCCCATCTTCAAGTGTCACTGTTTTCCCTGCTTTTAAAAAAGCATAATAAGCGCCAATATTAACATTATCTTGCCGTAATTTATCAATATCTAAGGCTGCAGGTCGATCTTTTTCAATTATGCGATAACCAAAGCATGGTACACGATGTCTTAATAATTTGGCTTCAACATAAAATTTCTCATCTTCAAATACGGTTCTATCTGCTTCTAGTTCAATAATATTAAGTGGATAAGTTAGCCAAGAGTAACTAATTTCTATCACAGTTTCGATAAATTGTTTAATGCCTTTAGGCGCAATTAATGTTAGCGGTGATTGGTTTTGCATTAAAGAACGGGAAGTTAAAACGCCAGGCAATCCAAAAAGGTGATCACCATGTAAGTGGGTTAAAAAAATAATTTCGAGTTTTGAAAGACTAAACTTAGCTTTTTGCATTTGAATTTGCGTTGCTTCACCACAATCAAACAACCATAATTTCCCCTTCTCTTGTCTAAGATCAAGTATAATACTACTGACATTACGCTCAGTAGTAGGCAAACCTGCACTAGTACCTAAAAAAGTAATTTTCATGCTAATATATTTTATAAACCTTTATATTTTCAAATTAGTTTATCTATCTAATTAAACAAGCTATTTTAAGTAAAATTTCTAAGTGATCTTTGACAGCTTTACTTCAAGGACATATCTGACAACGCATTTCGTAGTTGTTCTGCTCGTCGATTATTCAGCTCAGTAATACAGGCTAATCGACTTATTTCAGCTGTATTACCTATGCCTCCTCCTCTTAAAGATGAAGCAAATGCACATTGGGAATCTCGATACTTCACAAAATCCCGGCTTGATGCAGTAAGTTGTACTTTTACCTGATGAATATATTTACGATCTTCTTTCAAATTTGAAAGAGAATTTGCCATTTTTTCTTCTGCTTGGCGCAAGGCTTTCTGACTACCTATAACTTTTTTCTTTAAGCAATCACGCATTTCTGCTTGAGAAAAAATACCACATTCTGCTCGTAAATCACGTTCATTTTGAACAGGGGCCGCTGGGGCAACAAAGGCTAAAAATGGCATATAAGCTATTAGCAAAAAACCAATTAGCTTTATACTTTTCATTTCTTATCCTTTTTTGAAAAATCATTATTATACATTATTAAACTTCATAAAATAGAGCCCATGCCTAACTTAATTAAACAATAATTTGTTAACGCATGGGCTTAAAATGCTAAATATTCTTACGCTCAATAGTCTGTTCACCCCAAAATAATTTATCTGCTTTAGTTTTGGAAAAGGCTAGTGGTAAAACTTCATCGTTGCCTTCTGACCAGATCTGTTCAGCTAATGTTTCGTCATAATTGGCTAATTCAAAAATAGCTTCGGCAATTTCTATTGAAGTTTCTCGAAGATTTGCCCAAGCGTGGATATTATGTATATCTTTTTTACTTGAATTCATATTATGATTCCTTATTTTGTAAGATTAAGTGTAAAATACCCTCTATTGATGTAAATTACAATAGGTCTATGTTTTTATGCTAACAATTATTTCACCAGCTAAAACACTTGATTACCAAAATCCTCCAATTACAACACAGCATACTTTACCACAATTTATACAAGCATCTAAAGATCTCATCGAATATTGTAAAAAGTTGACAGTATCTGATTTAACTCAATTAATGTCCATTAGTTCAAATTTAGCCAAACTTAACTATGAACGCTTCCAAAATTGGCATAGTGATTTTAACATTGAAAATTCAAAACAAGCTATACTTGCATTTAAAGGCGATGTTTATGAAGGATTATATGTTGAAGATTTTACTGATAAAGATCTAAAATTTGCACAATCTCATTTAAGAATATTATCTGGTCTTTATGGCATTTTAAGACCACTTGATCTAATTCAGCCTTATCGGTTAGAAATGGGGATCCGCTTAAAAAATGGTAATAATACTAATCTTTATCAATTTTGGGGCGATAAATTAACTGAATATCTTAATAATGAACTAGCCAAATCATCACATCGCACATTAATCAATTTAGCCTCAAACGAATATTTCAAAGCGATCAAACCCAAACAATTAAATGCAACTATAATTCAACCTATCTTTTTAGATCAAAGCAAAGATACCTATAAAGTCATTAGTTTTTATGCTAAAAAAGCACGTGGACTCATGAGTCGTTTTATTATAAAAAACAGCATTGACAATTATCAGGATATTAAAAGCTTTAATCTTGAAGGCTATCAATTTGATTCTAAACGCTCAACTGATTTAGAATGGTACTTCACTCGTAATCACCAGTAAAATAACAGATATGGAATTTCTTACTACATTATGGGCACAGTTTTTATCTACCTTGCCCTTATTTATCTTAATTCTATTAGGATATTTAGCCGTAAAAATTGGTCGTTGGTCAAAAACAATAACTGACAGTTTAACCAAATTTACCTTTTATATTGCCTTTCCGATTATGCTATTTCAGATTATGAGCCATTTTTCTGAACACTTACAAATCGATATAAACTTATTATTGGTTTTTTTTGGTGGATCTTTTATTGTTTTTACAATAGGGTGTTTGATTGCCTCAAAATTATTGAAATTAAATGGTTCGCAAAGTACCCTATTTGCCATGGGAGGAATCTATACTAATACTGTATTTGTCGGCATTCCTATTATCAAAACGTTACTTGGCGATGAAGCCATTCCTATTGTGGCAATAATCGTTATCTTTAATGCTTTAATTTTATGGACATTAGCGACAGTTTCGATCGAATTTGTACAAATGGGTAAATTTTCAGGCAAAGGGTTTATTAAAGCATTTAAAAATGTCTCTAAAAATCCGATAATTATTGGTATTTTTACAGGCATTGCTGTGAATTTTATTGGTCTACCTATGCCTAACTTTATCGATAAATCAGCCAAAATGGTCAGTGATATGACAGCGCCACTGTCGCTCATTGTTTTAGGTATGGGACTTTCTGAATATAAAATTCGCGACAAATTACTCATTACTGCTTCTATCTGTATTTTAAAATTAGCCGTATTACCGATTGTTACCTATATTATGGGCAAACTCTTAGGGCTGCCAACTTTAGAATTACAAGTGTTGGTCTTACTCAGTTCGGTATCAATTGCAATAAATTGTTATATGATGGCAAGGCAATTTGAAGTGTTACAAGGTCCTATAGCTTCAAGCTTGTTAATATCAACGGCACTGTCTTCAATCACAACGCCATTGATTTTATCGATTATGACACATTTACCTTAACTACTTATTATTCTTAATGTAATGAGCGGTTTTTAACTTTGTAGTGTAGCAAGAGTGCCAACACAATAACTACACTACCTAATATAAAGCGTAGCCAATCGAGCGATTGATGCCAAATCACCACATTCACTAAAATTCCTGTTGGAATCACCACATTATTCATAATAGCCAACGTGCCAGAATCGACTTTTGTTGCGCCATAGTTCCATAAAAAATAACAAACACCAGATGCAATCACCCCAAGCCAAATAAGAATCCCCCACTGTAAATTAGATGTAGGTAATTTTGATACATCGCCAAAAAGTAACCACCCTAATGTGGCCACAATTACCGCCCCAAAGTAAACCCAAGCAAAAGCCTGATGTTGGGGCATTGGGTACATTTCCATAATTCTTTTATAACCAACCTGCCCTAAGGCAAAAACAATATTAGCTCCTTGAATTAATAAAAAGCCAATAATAAAGTTTGAGCTAATATGATCATAACGAATGATAGCGGCACCAATAACTGCTATTATTGCCGTTAAAAGATAACTAAACCTTAACGGGTGACGTTGTAACAAATCATAAATAACCGTGACATAAATTGGCGTAAAAATAGTAAACAACAGCACTTCAGGTACTGAAATATATTGGAAGGAATTATAATAAAAAAAGTACATAATCCCCAATTGACAAGCCCCAACCCCCATTAAAAGAAACGTGGTTTTAAGCTTAATATGTTTAAAGCGTAAAAAAGGTAAAAAGGTAATAAATGCTAACAAAACGCGCGTAACCACTGCAAACCAAGTATCAACCTGCCCACTTAGATAAACGCCAATAAAACTAAACGAGAATGACCAAACAATGGTCACAAAGATAAGATAAAACATCGTTAATTAATATAAAGAATGATAAATAGTTTGCATCGTATCAATTGATATAACACTTGTAAACTTTATATATACTCAAACTTATCTTAGTACGAATATCAATAAAATTATTGAAGCAATTAATAATTAAAATTAGATCTGAGATTAATATTTAGCGATTTTAATAATATTTATTTCTTCATTTCTCTATACTAATAACTTAAAAATTAGCTGAATTTTTCTTATTTACTCCACAGTCCCACTTTTGTGTAAACCTTATTAAATAACTCAATGTATTTTTTATGCTTCTATTATTTCACTATCTATTACTTTTCTTTTTGATTGTTTATCTTCAATATCAATTTCAATTGAAAACATCTATATAATTCAAATAATATTCGACAATACCCTGTCTTCGTAGCAATAATAGCCTTCTTCAATAGCATAATTTAAATATTTAATACTTTTTCCTAATTATTTATCTTTATATGATGACATTATTTCTTTTTCATAAAAACAATAAAAAACAATTCCCCCTTTTCATAATCTTGATTTTTAAACTCCTGTAATGGTTTACTCGTATTTTAAGATAAAATGAACTAAATAATTATTTAAAAATATTAATTGTTTTAAATAAATGATAGCAAAGCGAAAATAACGTGCTGCTTTTTACCTTAAGTAAAACAATCATCCTCAAAAAACTTAAAATATGGCATAATGTGCGCCAATTCATATTTTTTTGCGACTTCACTCAAGGTTGATACCTTTTGGGCAAACGCATGTTAAAGAGAGTAAATTTTCGTGTTAAGTACAAATAACATTACAATGCAATTTGGCAGTAAGCCATTATTTGAGAACATTTCAGTTAAATTTGGTAATGGCAACCGTTATGGCCTAATTGGTGCCAATGGTAGCGGCAAATCCACTTTTATGAAAATTATTGGTGGCGATTTAGTGCCAACTTCAGGCAATGTTGCTTTAGATCCGCATGAACGATTAGGTAAGTTACGTCAGGACCAATTTGCTTTTGAGGAGTTTACCGTACTTGATACCGTAATTATGGGACACACCGAATTATGGCAGATCAAACAAGAACGTGATCGCATCTACTCTTTACCCGAAATGAGTGAAGAAGATGGCTTTAAAGTTGCGGATTTGGAAACCCAATACGCCGAAATGGATGGCTATAGTGCCGAAGCTCGTGCAGGAGAATTATTATTAGGTGTGGGTATTCCAATTGAGCAACATTATGGATTTATGAGTGAAATCGCTCCAGGTTGGAAGCTACGTGTACTTTTAGCCCAAGCCTTATTCTCAAATCCCGATATTTTATTGCTCGACGAACCGACCAATAACTTGGATATCGATACTATCCGTTGGCTTGAAGATACTTTAAATCAACGCGAAAGTACGATGATTATTATTTCGCATGATCGACATTTTTTGAATATGGTCTGTACACATATGGCAGATTTGGATTATGGCGAACTTCGAATTTATCCAGGTAATTACGACGATTATATGACTGCATCAACGCAAGCCAGAGAGCGTTTATTAGCAGATAATGCTAAAAAGAAAGCCCAAATAAGTGAACTACAATCTTTTGTAAGCCGATTTAGCGCAAATGCCTCTAAATCAAAACAAGCCACATCACGCGCAAGACAGATTGAAAAAATCCAATTGGAAGAAGTAAAAGCATCAAGCCGTCAAAATCCATTTATTCGTTTCGAGCAAGATAAAAAGCTTTATCGTAATGCATTAGTCGTTGAGAACCTAACCAAAAGTTTTGACAGTGATCCCTTATTTAAAAACTTAAACTTAATGGTTGAAGTGGGTGAAAAAGTCGCAATTTTAGGGACAAACGGTATTGGTAAAACCACATTAATAAAAACGTTAATGGGCGAGCTTACACCTGAACAAGGTGATATAAAATGGTCAGAAAATGCCAATATTGGCTATTATGCCCAAGATCATGAATACGAGTTTGAAGAAGATTTAACGGTCTTTGACTGGATGAGTCAGTGGAAGCAACCAACCGATGACGAGCAAGCGGTACGGAGTATTTTAGGGCGATTATTATTTTCACAAGACGATATTAAAAAGCAAGTTAAAGTCTTATCTGGTGGCGAAAAAGGACGTATGTTATTTGGTAAATTGATGATGCAGCGCCCTAACATTATTGTTATGGACGAGCCAACAAACCATTTAGATATGGAATCCATTGAATCACTTAATATGGCGTTAGAGCTTTATCAAGGCACCCTATTTTTTGTTTCACACGATCGTGAGTTTGTGAGCTCATTGGCAACTCGTATCATTGAAATCACCGCTGAAAAAGTGATTGACTATACTGGTAATTATGAAGATTACTTACGTAGCCAAGGAATAGAATAATCTCTCATCAATAAAATTAGCCACATTAGTGGCTAGCTTTATTTCAATTGATTAGTTAACACATCAAAAATCCAATTCATCCCACCAGATATCTATAAGTGAGCTGGTTTTAACATTTTTTAAACCGTGGCTTTCTAACCATTTTGTGACAATGTCACGATGTTCTTCAGTACAATTACCTAGTTTTTGGGTGCATACTATACCTTTCCAATTTAAATAACCACTTCCTTCATAAGCTAAGCCATTGGGTTGAATAGCTTCAAGAATGAATTGATCAACAATATTATCTAAAGTTTCTTCGGTTGTGCCTTCGTCAAATGACCAACTAACAGTAAAACCTAATTCTTTAAACTCTTCAATATGTAATTTTTTTCGTAAACGTCTGCTGCGATTTACCATAGTAGTTTCCTTCTATTTTATTGAGTATAACTTTGTTTATTTTTAAAGTTCATGTGTTTATTAGTTTGTTTCACACTATTTTGATTTGTGTTGTTTCTTTTGTGAGCGGATTGTCTTGATGATGTTTTTTTCACTGGCTCTGCTTTAATTCTTGGATCCACTTCAAAACCTTGCGTAGTTATTTCTGGAATGGTTTTCTTAATTAGTTTTTCAATGGCTTTTAATTGTGGCAGTTCATCAATGCACACAAGTGAGAGCGCTTGACCTTGATTTTGCGCTCTCCCTGTTCGCCCTATACGATGTACATAATCTTCAGCAACTTGTGGCAACTCATAATTAACTACATAGGGCAGCAGCTCAATATCTAGCCCTCTTGCCGCAATATCGGTTGCGACTAATGCTCTAATTTGTCCACTCTTAAAATCTGCTAAAGCTTTAGTACGAGCACCTTGGCTTTTATTGCCATGAATCGCGGCTGCTTTTATACCATCTTTCGTTAATTGCTCAGCTAAATGATTAGCCCCGTATTTTGTACGCGTAAAAATTAACACTTGTTGCCACTGATTTTTTCCAATTAAGTATGAAAGCAATTCGCGTTTACGACGCTTATCAACACGATGCACATATTGGGTAATTTGCTCTGAGGTACTATTAGTTTTAGCGACAGCAACCACTTCTGGCGCTTGTAGAATCGTTTGTGCCAATGTCTTTATTTCATCCGAAAAAGTTGCCGAAAACATTAAATTTTGTCGCTTATTAGGTAGTTTGGCAATCACACGGCGAATATCATGAATAAATCCCATATCTAACATGCGATCGGCTTCATCTAACACTAACATTTTAATGGTTGAAAGATCCACCGCATTTTGTTGAACTAAATCAAGCAGCCGCCCAGGAGTTGCAATTAAAACATCGACACCACCACGCAATTTCATCATTTGCGGATTAATACTCACCCCACCAAATACTACTAATGACCTAATCTGTAAATAACGGCTATACTCACGAATATTTTGGCCAATTTGTGCAGCGAGCTCACGAGTTGGAGCTAAAATCAAAGCATATAAAGGACGTTTGCCTTTTTTAGGCTTTGAATTATTGGCTTCTTTTGCTTGCTGTTCTACGAGTTTTTGCAGTATTGGTAAACCAAAACCTGCCGTTTTACCTGTTCCTGTTTGTGCGCTAGCCATAAGGTCTTTGCCAGATAAGATTACTGGTATAGCTTGTTGTTGAATGGGGGTGGGTTGAGTGTAGTTCTGTTCTTGGATTGCTTTTAAAATCTTGGCATTTAAGCCAAGAGAGTCAAATGACATGAATTAATTCCTAAATAAACGAAAGAAAGTTATTTTTATATTATAAAGCAATTGAATAATAATTGTTTGTTTATTTAAAAATACAGTATTGAATTGATGATCTATTTTGTTTCATAATTTTTTATTCGAGTATAAGTAAAATATTAATAAACAGTGCGATATTTTACCCAATTGAATTAAGTGAAAGTAAAACATACTGATTTTTAATATTTTTCTTACAACAATAATAGAAATGATATTTATTATCATTTATGATTATGCTAGTATTCTTGTCCTTATAACAACTGTTTTTATGGATTTGCAAATGCTGTTTAATTTTTACCGTTTTAAAAATTTATTAATTACTTTATTGTTATTGATTTTTGGTTTTAATTGTTTTGCCAAAGATGATATCACATTTGCTAACTTCCGCGACATACGGGATTTAAACCCTCACCTTTATTCTGGCGAAATGTGGGCACAAAACATGCTTTATGAATCATTAGTCCATTATAACGAGGATGGGACATTCTCGCCTTGGTTAGCTGAAAGCTGGACTATCACCAATCAAGGCAAAACCTACACATTTAAATTACGTAAAGACGTCAGTTTTAGTGATGGTGTAAAGTTTAATGCTTACACTGCAAAACTTAATTGGGATGCCGTTCTTTCTAATAAAGTTCGTCATACTTGGCTTGAAATGGTACGCCTAATTACAGAAGTGAAAGCCATTGATGATTATACGCTTCAAGTTAACCTATCAAAGCCTTACTACCCGTTTTTGATTGAAATTGCAGTAACCAGACCAATGCGCTTTATTTCACCAAATTCAATGATTAATGGTGAAACAAAAAATGGCGTAAAATCTTATATTGGTACCGGTCCTTATGTGTTAAGTGAACATAAAAAGGATCAGTATGCTGTTTTTAACGCTAATCCTAACTATTGGGGTGAACAACCGAAACTGAAAACCGTTACCATGAAAGTAATTGCTGACAATCAAAGCCGTTTGATGGCACTTGAAAAAGGTGAAATTGATTTAATTTACGGTAAAAATATGGTAGATGCCGATTCATTTGAACGCTTTTCAACAATGAATAAATTTCAAGCGTTGATGTCAAAACCGGTATCAAGCCGTATGGTATTAATGAATACTACTCGACCAGAACTAAGCGATACCAATGTGCGCCGAGCAATCGAACATATCATCAATAAAAAAGATATTTCTGAAGGTATATTTAATAGTAGTGAAGCACCAGCTGATACATTAATGGCTACTAATATTCCTTATGCAAATATTGGATTAAAACCTTACAAATATAATACTAAATTAGCCGAAGAGCTGCTTGATAAAGCGGGCTGGCTAAAACAAAAAGGTCAAATTTACCGCCAAAAAGAAGGCAAACCATTTGAAATTACTCTTTATTATGATAGCAATACTGCGTCTCAAAAAACCATTGCACAATACATGCAAGATGAGTTTGAGCAAGTTGGTTTAAAACTTAATATTCATGGTGAAGAAGAACAAGGCTATCGTGATCGCCAAAAAGCGGGGGATTTTGATATGGTGTTTGATATTTCTTGGGGAATGCCTTATGACCCACAATCTTTTATGTCTGGCATGAAATTACCGGTATATGGTGATTATATGGCACAACAAGGTTTGAAAGAAAAAGCTCAAATTGATGCAAGCATTAGTAAAGCATTAATTTCAACTAACGAAAAAGAACGCCAAGATCTTTACCGTTATGTGCTTGAAACCTTGCATAATCAAGCCGTTTATATTCCGTTAACTTATGAACGCAACCGAGCTATAGCTATTAAATCACTAAAAGGTATTGAGTTTGCTCCTTCACAGTTTGACATTCCATTTGAGAAAATGCATTTTTAATTTATTTGTATTAGCTAGTAATAATGTTAAATTATATTTTTAAACGTTTAATCATGATGATACCGATTATTATCGGTATCTCATTTATTGCTTTTTTACTCATTAATTTAGCCCCTTCTGATCCTGCTGAAGTAGCCCTACGTTTAAATGAAATCATGCCCACGCCTGATGCTATTGAAAGTATGCGCCTAGAGTTAGGTTTAAATGAACCATTTTGGAACCGTTATTTCAGTTGGTTATATAACGTTTTTCAACTTGATTTTGGTCGTTCTTTTGTACATCGAGATAGGTTAGTATTAGATGAGATCATTCGAAGTTTACAACCAACAATTCTTTTAGCATTCTCTTCATTCATTTTTACATTGATTATTAGTCTGATCTTAGGTGTTTTATGCGCCATTTTTGCTAATTCAGTTTTTGATCAAATTTTACGTATTATAATTTTTTTAGGCACGGCTATGCCAAGCTACTGGCTTGGACTTTTATTTATCTGGTTTTTTGCTAATTATTTAGATTTGCTGCCAACAAATGGATATGGCACATGGCAGAATCTAATTCTACCGACTTTAACGTTATCATTCGTTTATATTTCAACCTATATTCGTTTTATTCGTAATAACATGCTAGAAAACATGCGTAACTACTCCGTTTTTTATGCACGTAGTCGAGGGTTAAAAGAACACACAATTATTATTAAACATGTATTAGTAAATTCCTTACATACCACTATTACCGCATTAGGTATGACAATTCCGCAATTAATTGCTGGTTCATTTGTCGTTGAATATATCTTTTCATGGCCAGGGCTTGGTCGTTTATGCATTGCAGCTATCATGAATCGAGATTATCCGGTTATTCAAGCTTATATTTTAATTATGGCAATATTATTTGTGGTGTGTAATTTTATTGTCGATGTTATTCATCATTTACTAGATCCTCGTTTACGTGATAATGGTGGTTTGTCATGAATATGCTTAAGCAGGTTTGTAAAAATAAAACTGCACTATGTTGTTTAATTATCATTGCAACTATCATTATATTAGGTATATTAGCCCCCTATATTGCACCATTTGATCCTAATAAAGTGCGTATTGTTCGTAAATACGCCCCGATGTCGGCTCAACATTGGTTAGGTTGTGATCATCTTGGTCGTGATATTTTTTCAAGACTACTTTATGGCATTCGCTCCACATTATTTTTATCATTATTAACCATGATTATTACTATTGTTATTGGTGCAACAATTGGTTTAATATCAGGCTATAAACGGGGTAAATTTGACGAATGTATTATGCGTTTATGCGATATCATGCTTTCTTTCCCTAGCCAAGTGATGATTCTGGCTATTGTTGGTGTACTTGGCGTAGGTATTGAAAACGTTATTATTGCCAATATTGTGGTTAAATGGGCTTGGTATAGCCGTATGATACGCAGCTCGGTAATCAAGTATAGCCGTAAAAACTATATTTTATTTTCCCAAGCAATTGGCGCTCCGCATTCTTTTATTATTTGTCGCCATTTATTGCCAAATGTAATGTCAGAACTGGTTGTATTAGCCACATTAGATACTGGTTGGGTAATATTGAATATTTCTGCTCTATCTTTCATAGGGCTTGGCATACAAGCACCAACAGCAGAATGGGGACTGATGCTTAGTGAAGCAAAAAACGTTATGATGCAGCATCCTATGCAAATGGTTTATCCTGGAATTGCAATATTAATTATAGTTTCCGCGTTTAATATGCTTGGCGACTGTTTACGTGACATTCTTGATCCTAAGGAAAAAACAGCATGAGTAATAAATTACTTGAGGTTAAGAATCTTACCGTAACACTGGATAATGGCAAAACACTGCTTAACGATATCTCCTTTTGTCTTGAGCATCATCAATGTTTAGGTATTGTAGGTGAAAGTGGTTGCGGTAAAAGTTTAACCAGTAAAGCCATTATCGGTTTATTAGAGCCCTACTTTTCGGTTAAAGGGGAAATTTTATTTACCCCTAAACAATCTAAAATAGCGTTACAATTAAATGGTGATTTATTAAAACAAAATCATGACACATTACGCCATATTCGTGGTAATGCTATTTCGGCTATACTACAGCATCCAATGAATGCTTTTGATCCACTTTATTGTATTGGCAATCAAGTGGTTGAAACGTTATTGGCACATCTGACAATTACTAAAAAACAAGCTATTGAAAAAACATTAACTATGATTGCCGACATTGGTCTTAATCATCCAAAACAAATCTTTAACAAATACCCACATCAGTTAAGTGGCGGCATGTTACAGAGAATCATGATCGGAATTGCATTGATGCTTGAACCTGAATTAATTATTGCCGATGAACCAACCACAGCGTTAGATTCTATTAGTCAACTTCATATTCTGCAATTATTAAAAAATATCAAACAACAATCGAAAACAGCAATGATATTTATCTCGCATGATTTAGGTGTTATTCACCATATTGCCGATCATATTATTGTAATGAATCAAGGATGTATTGTAGAACAAGGTCGTTGCGATCATATTTTTTATCATTCTAAAAACGATTACACACGTTACTTAATTGATACTCGTAAACAGTTATTAGCCAAATTTAACGCCGTTATCCACCCAAATAGATTGGAGACAATCTAAATGACACCGTTATTACAAATTAATAATCTCAAAAAATCCTTTTTACAACCTAATCAAGGTTTATTTAACCGCAAAAAAACGCCGATTATTAAAGATGTTTCTTTGTCTTTATACCAAGGCGAATGTTTAGGTATTGTAGGAGAAAGCGGAAGTGGTAAAAGCACTCTTGGTAAGCTAATTTTAGGTCTTGAAAAGCCCGATAGTGGCAAAATTTATTTTAATGGGCAAGATATAGGACAACGAGCATGGCGAAAATCCCCAATGCGACGGGAAATTAGCGCCGTTTTTCAAGATTATAATGCTTCGGTTAATCCTTATTTTACTATCGCTGAAATTGTCGCTGAACCTATAGATATTTATCAAAAATTGACGGTTATTCAACGAAAGAAGCGAATAATTGAGCTATTAGAACAAGTCGGATTAAATGAGTCATTTTATCATCGTTTTCCTCACGAAGTGAGTGGAGGTCAATTACAACGCATCTGCATTGCACGGGCAATTGCCTGCTCACCTAAATTTATCTTATTTGACGAAGCTGTAAGTTCTCTTGACATCTCTGTCCAAGCCCAAATTCTATCGTTGTTAGTTGATTTGCAAAAACAGTTAAATTTAACAGCCATTTTTATTACCCATGATTTAACAACTATCACTTATCTTTGTAATCGAGTGATCTTCTTTTATCAAGGTCAAATTGTGGAACATGTTAATAAGATAGCTAATTTAAATCAGGTCAATAATGCTTATTCTAAACAACTTCTTGAATCTATTTTAAGTTTTTAAATATGACAACTCAATCTACCATTAATAAACAATATCGTTTTAAAGATTACTTAGCGCTAGTTATTCCGTTTATCATTTCAACTATTACAACACCATTACTTGGTGTGGTTGATACTGCGTTGGTCGGGCATTTACCCAATCCCGCCTTTATTGCCGGCATTGCTGTTGGCGCTGTTATTTTTAACACTATTTATTGGCTTTTCGGCTTTTTACGAGTCAGTACCACTGGTTTTGCCGCACAAGCATTAGACGACCCACTACTATTGCGATCATCCTTAATCCGCCCTTTGTTTATAGCAATATTTTTAGGTGTTATTTTTATCATTTTTCAGCAAGTGATCTTTACTGCCTCTATGAACGTTATCAACCCCAATGAAGAAGTAAAGCATTATGCCAATATATATTTCTGTATCCTAATTTGGGGGGCGCCTTTTGTGCTTATCAACTATGTTTTAGTTGGTTGGTTAATGGGAATGTCTAAAGTAAAGGCTGTGCTATTTCTACAAGTATTAATTAATCTGCTTAATATTATTATGGCAGTAATTTTTGTTTGGGGATTTCATTGGAATGTTCAAGGCGTTGCCTTTGCAACACTAATTGCTCAAGTAATTTGTACTTTGTTAGGCATTTGGTTTATTTATCGTAATTTACCAAAATCCAATCAACAAACTGATTTAAAATCGATACTATCTTGGCAATCATTGAAAGGAGTGATTTTAGTTAATACCAACTTAATGATTCGTACCATTTGCTTATTAATCGTTACTAACCATTTTATCTCGATTGGTTCGAGTTTTAACACGGAAGTATTAGCTGCTAATGCCGTCTTGTTTCAAATTCATTATTTGATGGCTTATTTATTTGACGGCTTTGCCAATGCTTCAAGTGTATTTAGTGGTAAGGCGAAAGGTACTAAAGATATTAAGTTATATAATCAAACCTTACATTGGTCACTACAAGCTTGTATTATTTGTCCTTTAATATTAATTGCTTTATGGTTTGGATTTGATACAACAATTATTAAATTATTAACCAATCAAACCGAAATTATCACTATCTGTTTGCAATATCAATATTGGCTTACTATCTTCCCTGTTGTGGTTGCTGGTGGTCTTATCTATTATGGCGTTTTTTCTGGGATCAGCTACACTTCTTCTATTCGTGATTCTATGATTCTTGCCTTAATTTTATGGCTGATATCACAATATATCTGTGTACCAATATGGGGAAATAATGGATTATGGCTTTCTTATATTTTATTTAGTTTTGGGCGAACCCTATTTTTAGTCATTTGGATTAAAAAATCGAAAAACTATGTCACACTTTAAGTATTGCTCGGTAAATATTGAATGAGTTTGGCATGTATTTTTTATTTTCCCGTTACTAGCATTACTCATTGTGCAGCATTAAATATGCTTAAGACTAATTGATGACCTTAACAAATCATACTTACAGCAAACAAATGGCTTATGATTTAACAAAATGACTAGTATCATTAACCGGTCATTTTTAATAATCTTATAATTTAAGGACGGGGGTGCTTATGTCTTTTGATGCTGTTTAACAGCAACTGCCACCAAAGTCATAGCTGCCATTAAATGACAGCTAAACACAACGATAAAAGTTAAGTAACTTATGATACGGCGTCGATTTTTATATTAATTAATCAGTTATATAAAAATTAATTTGCTTGGTGTCGTTAGTCATTTTTTCAATACTTTTCATTACATTTTGATAAGCTTGTTCAATACCTTTTTCCCCAGCACATTCATTTAGTGATGCATAATTTTGTTGAACAGTTTCATCTGATATCAATTTTTTATAGGCAATAGCAAAGTCCTTTCCAGTAAATGAAAATAATTGATGCCAATCTTGTAAATGCTTTTTCATGTGATCCCGACCTGCTGGGCATTTAATGCTATTTATATCAAGATTAGAAATGCTATATTTTTTCAACTCACTAAAGTTTCTAGGTTGATAAGGAAAGCTTATCTCTTCAGTAACACCTGCTGACTTTAACGTTTCTATAAAGCTATTTTCACGGTATAACTTTACTTTTTGTGATCGGTACTGACCTTTTCGGTGCATGGTCACACTATTTGGCAGTGGTTCATCAACTGAGTAGTCCCAAAAGTTAGTGCGCCGTTCAATAAACACATCATTAATCACTTTAACGGGCATTTCTATTCTTCTTTTTTCACCGTCAACAATAATTGAAACAAAGTTCATATATTTAGAAATCAACTTATTATAGATTTCATCAGCACCGTCTGAAGTCGTATATAAAGTGGTATACAAGAAATAATTACTTTGTGTTGGATTAATTAAGCCAGTATTATTAAATATTGAAGGTTTAGCAATAAAATTTAATGATTCGTTATTATAAGATAAGGTATGTTTACCATAGCTAAATGTATAATTAACGCCTGATTTAGCAGGAATAATTAACTCTGTTCCATCAATAACTACTTTTATTTCGTTAATGGTAGGATTATCGATCCAACGTTCAACGGTACTAGTCAATAGTGGTTCAGAGTTAAAACACCCAACTAAAGAAAAACTGCAAACTAGCAGCAGAGAATGTTTTATTAGTTTCATCACATCATTTGTTATAAAAATTGAAAGCGTAAAAATTATAGCACAAACAATTAAAGATTAAAAATAAGTAACTGTTTTTTATGTACTATATCTGTTTTCAACTTGCTATAAAAAATGATTTTCAACCTTAAACATCCTAGCTATTTACTCAGGTATTTAAGGTGTTAAAAATTTATTGCTGTGGCCAAATAAATCTACCTTTTGCTTGTGGATCCTCCTTTATGAATTTTTTTAACACATCTGATTGGTATAATTGTTTTACATCTTTAGCCCATTGCGAATTGAGATTTTCTTTTTTTATGACTACCATTAATTCTAAATCAGGTGATAATTCTTCTTGCACTATAAGATTATCTACTGGGACTTTACTTAACCATGCTACACCACCAGGCATTATCGCATAATCAACCTCACCAAGGATCCGAGGAATAATTTCAGATAATAATGTTTTAAACTTTAAATGGTATTTATTTTCAACAATATCGTTTAAAGTCACATTACCTTCTTGAACGTCTGATTTTAGTTTTATCCAATTTAATTTTTGCAGTAATATTAAAGCTCTTGCCGTATTTGAAGGGTCATTAGGAATAGCAATTATTTGCTCTGATGAAACATCATTAATTGTGTGGTGTGTTTGTGAAAATAAAGCGGCTGAAATAGAAGGAATATGAACTAGTGGAACTAAGTCATTATTGGTTTCTTTATTATACACATTAAGATAGGCTTGATGCTGAGCCGCATTTAAATCAATACTCCCTTCAACAAGAGCGGTATTAGAATCTCTTAACGAGCTAAAATTAACCAATACTACGGTATATCCTTTTTTTTCTAATTCAGGTTTTACCACACGCTCCATTAAGATATTGTGCATACTTGGCGGTAATCCAACAATTATTTCCTTCTTTTCAAGGTTATTTGTAATACCTTTATTGTTTTTTTTATCACATCCAAATAAACATAATCCTGCAAAGATTAAAATAGATAAATATAAAGACTTTTTCATTATTACTCCTTCCATATCAATTTATTACTAATATAGTATTAGTAAAACTATTCTTTTATTTTAATTTTACTTGTTATGATTATAAGTCAGTATTACAGAGGGTAAAAATACATAAAGCTTATATTGATATTCGATTAAGATATATGAAATTTCTGTTTAATATCAGCTCTATTTGTGGTTAAATACAAAACTAATATCAAATGAAAAAGTAAACCAATAAATAAGATGGAAGTTAAAAAAATTACCTTATTTACTGTAGTTTTAACCTTATTCGGTTGTAATAACAACCAGTTAGATTCTAAAATAATAGTCAACAACTATATTACTAATGGTCAATTTGAGTTGGCTCCTTTTTCAAAAATAATTAAAAAACAAAAAATTGAAGGTACTTACTCAGGTATAATTGAAACCATCCCCAATGGTTTAATTACGTTTTACCGTTTAAACGATAAAAAAGTCTATATTGACTTTAAAAAAGACAATTATATGATTGATTCTCAAAAAAATTCAAAATATAAAATCAATTTTGATGATAAACAAAATATCCTAACAATCGAAGATTCATTTGGTAATAATGTGGTCAAACCCACTTATGATGATCAAGGTAGAATTATAAAAATTGAAAATTCAGTTATTGGTGGAAGTCATTATACTTTTGTTAATCAACTTTCCTACGAAAATAATTTAATGCAAACCAATGAATATCAGATCTTTAATAAAATTGATGGACAACAATCTATTCCGTATTATCTCAATAAAAAACAGTATTTTTATAACTCAGAAAATCAATTAATTAAAACAATCGAATCTTCTTTTATAGCAAAAGATGGAAAATTTAACACTGATGACCAAAATCAAACAATACCTGATGAACAATTAACATGTATTTTTGACGACCACAATCAATATGGTGACTGGACTAAGTTATATTGTTTAACTCCTAAAAAAGAAACAAAACGCTTTATTTTACGTAGTATTGAATATTATCAATAAGAAGGAATATAAAGATGAAAAGGATTCTTGCCATATGCTGTTTATCGATAATTTTGTCTGGCTGTCAGGAAAAAAAAGAAAAAATAAATAAAACCCAAATCACTAACAATTACTTGTTATTTGGAAATGCTTTGAATATACCTTATTCAAAACCGATCAAACAGCAAAAAATTATTGGTAGCGAGCAACAGAGTTATCAATCAGATACTAATGGATTTATTACCTCTGTCGACGTTAATCATGTAAAAATCGATAACAACTATGAAACCAATAAAAGCCAGTTTTTTATTAATAATAAATTCAATTTGGATCTGAATATAGAACAAGATGAAAATAAAAATATTCATAAGGTCGAAGATGCTGAAAAGAAAATATCATGGATAGTAACGTATGATGAACAATATCGGATAATAAAAATAGAACGTATTTCCAATCCAACCACGATTAGTCATATTTTTTATGATAAAGGGAATATTACCAAAATAGTCAATCAATTCACACTCAATATAACTTCAATAAATTCTTATAGCTTAACGGAAGAAAAATATTTTTTATATAATAATAACAATCAATTAAGTAAAATTATGATTAAAGTTTTTGATGATACGAAAGCAAAACCATTAGAAACTAAAAAATGCACTTTCTATGACTATAATGAAAATGGCGATTGGACTAAAGCTTACTGTTTAAAGCTAGGTGAAAATTATACTTACTTTAATTTACGAGAAATTGACTACTAATGATAAGCATTACAATAATAATGTTGATTATGCTTCGTTCACTTTTTTCATAGCAAAGTCCCACTGATAAGGCAGCTAACACCGAGCTGATCTAAACCTACTTCAATCATGTCTTTTTTCTATTGCCTCTTTTCGTCAAACAGCTCATCAACTTCGTTGCATTTGCTTAATGCTTCATCAGCATACCATTTTCTTTCATACTGGATTAACATGCGACCAGTGATGATGCTAATATTGGCTTATCAATTATTTCTTTAAAGCTGTCAATATTTATCATCGCATATTTTAGTATCATTCAATTTGGCAGTAATATATTGAGCATCTAAATAATTACTACGGTCATTACCATTAGCATGCCCTAAGCCGGCTAATGCAGCGATGCTATTACCATTTAAAGTGGCAAGAGCTGCTCCTTTTCTAAGTTGATTTTGCTGTTTTTGTTTTTGCTCATCACTTAAATAAGCGCCATCAGCAAGTGGCGCATAGCAAAATAGACCTTTAAATTCGGATAGGGTGCCAGTTAATTTAACCAAATTTTTGGGCGGCAGGATTGGATCGGTAATACTGATGCCGGTTTTTTTTAATAAATTTTCTTTATCTTTATAGATGGGGTCGTTACCATCATATTTTGCGTAAGGCATAATCGAATTCCTTATGAACTTATTTTCTTTTTTTATTTTTAACCCGTAAGGGTGGCTTGCCTTTTTTGCATAACACATCAGGATCGTAATAAAAAAAGAACCAACCAGCACCTGATTTAGGCGGTCTAATATATTGATCAGTCTTATTATTATACTTTTCTACATATTTTTCTTGGGCAATTAATTTAGCAATATATTGCTTACTTATTTTAACTAAATTGATATTTTTAACATCTTGCCAGCCCAACACGGTAAAAATGCGCTCAGCAAGTTTTACATGTGTAGCTGTTGAAGTTTTATTTACCATTAAGTTAGTTATTCCGAACATTACTCCTAATGTGCCAAAACCAATGGTCAGATTTTCTAAACTAAAATCGAGGAAAAAGTAGTTCATTAATAGCACGCAAATAACATAAAAGATAAACATAGGTAAACGATATTGTTTAAATGCTTGTTTATGCCCCGCAAAACATAGCGGGACAAGTGAGATAATTTGTTCACTGGGTTTGAGCATGGCGTACACTTCGTAATGGTCTTCATGCTTTTCAGCGACTACCTCGACCTGATCACCATCATTAAATTTATAATAACCGATCCAGCCTTTTAACGTGATGGTGTCATTTAATTTGGCAGTGATATACTGAGCATCTACCTCATTACTACGGTCATTACCATTGGCATGCCCCAAGCCGGCTAATGCAGCGATGCTATTACCATTTAAAGTGGCAAGAGCTGCTCCTTTTCTAAGTTGATTTTGCTGTTTTTGTTTTTGCTCATCACTTAAATAAGCGCCATCAGCAAGTGGCGCATAGCAAAATAGACCTTTAAATTCGGATAGGGTGCCAGTTAATTTAACCAAATTTTTGGGCGGCAGGATTGGATCGGTAATACTGATGCCGGTTTTTTTTAATAACTGCTCTTTGTCGTTATAGATGGGGTCGTTACCATCATATTTTGCGTAAGGCATAATAATATTCTCTAACATACTATTTTTTATTTTTTCTATTTCTTTTTTTAACCGATAAGGGGGAGCTGGATTTTTTACATAAAATATCTGGGTCATAATAATAAAAACCCCATCCATCCCCTGCTTTAAACGGTCTAATAAAACGGTCGATATCATGGTTCCAATCTAGTGAATATTTACCTTGTTCAATTAATTTAACTACATGTTGTTTACTTATTTTTGCTAAATTAATATTGGTGACATCTTTCCATCCTAACGTGGTAAAAATTTGTTCCGCCAGCGTGATATGAGTAGCGATTGAATTTTTATATACATTAAAAACAGCTAACCCGAAGATTATCCCTAATGTACCAAAACCAATGATTAGATTTTCCAACGAAAAATCAAGAAAAAAGTAGTTCATTAATAGCACGCAGATAACATAAAAGATAAACATGGGGAAATAATTGTACCTTAAGGCCTGATTACGCCCTGCAAAAGATAAAGGGCTCAGTGAGATAATTTGTTCACTGGGCTTAAGCATGGCGTACACTTCGTAATGGTCGTCGTGTTTTTCGGCGATTACTTCAACCTGATCACCATCATGAAATTTATAAAAACCGATCCAACCTTTTAACGTGATGGTGTCATTTAATTTAGCGGTAATATATTGTGCCGCAAATAGATTACTACGGTCGTTACCATTAGCATGGCCTAAGCCAGCTAATGCGGCAATGCTATTACCATTTAAAGTGGCAAGCACTGCGCCCTTTCTAAGCTGATTTTGCTGTTTTTGTTTTTGCTCATCACTTAAATAAGCGCCATCAGCAAGTGGCGCATAGCAAAATAGACCTTTAAATTCGGATAAGGTGCCGGTTAATTTAACCAAATTTTTGGGCGGCAGGATTGGATCGGTAATACTGATGCCGGTTTTTTTTAATAAATGTTCTTTATCTTTATAGATGGGGTCGTTACCATCATATTTTGCGTAAGGCATAATCGAATTCCTTATGAACTTATTTTCTTTTTTTATTTTTAACCCGTAAGGGTGGCTTGCCTTTTTTGCATAATACCTCAGGATCGTAGTAAAAAAGATACCAGCCATCTCCTGATTTTGGGGGTCTAATATGTGGATCTGTTTTATTATTGTATTCTTTTGCATATTTCCCTTGGGTAATTAATTTAGCAATATATTGCTTACTTATTTTGCCTAAATTGATATTTTTGACATCTTGCCAGCCTAACACAGTAAAAATGCGCTCAGCGAGCGTAACATGCGTGGCAAGGGAATTTTTGTAAACCATAAAAAAAGCTGCCCCTAACATTACCCCTAATGTACCAAAACCAATGGTTAAATTTTCTAAACTAAAATCCAAAAAAAAGTAGTTCATTAATAGCACGCAAATAACATAAAAGAAAAACATAGGTAAACGATAGTGTTTGAAGGCTTGGTTACGCCCCGCAAAACATAGCGGGACAAGTGAAATAATTTGTTCACTGGGTTTGAGCATGGCGTACACTTCGTAATGGTCTTCATGCTTTTCAGCGACTACCTCGACCTGATCGCCATCATTAAATTTATAAAAACCGATCCAGCCTTTTAACGTGATGGTGTCATTTAATTTGGCAGTGATATACTGAGCATCTACCTCATTACTACGGTCATTACCATTAGCATGCCCCAAGCCAGCTAATGCGGCAATGCTATTACCGTTTAAGGTGGCAAGTAGTGCGCCCTTTCTAAGCTGATTTTGCTGTTTTTGTTTTTGTTCATCACTTAAATAAGCGCCATCAGCAAGTGGCGCATAGCAAAATAGACCTTTAAATTCGGATAGGGTGCCGGTTAATTTAACCAAATTTTTGGGCGGCAGGATTGGATCGGTAATACTGATGCCGGTTTTTTTTAATAACTGCTCTTTGTCGTTATAGATGGGGTCGTTACCATCATATTTTGCGTAAGGCATAATCGAATTCCTTATGAACTTATTTTCTTTTTTTATTTTTAACCCGTAAGGGTGGCTTGCCTTTTTTGCATAATACCTCAGGATCGTAGTAAAAAAAGAACCAGCCTTCGCCAGATTTGGGCGGTCTAATATATTGATCAGTTTTATTATTATACTTTTCTACATATTTTTCTTGGGCAATTAATTTAGCAATATATTGCTTACTTATTTTAACTAAATTGATATTTTTAACATCTTGCCAGCCCAACACGGTAAAAATGCGCTCAGCAAGTTTGATATGTGTTGCAATTGAATTTTTATTTACCATTAAGCAAGCTGCCCCGAATATTACCCCTAATGTACTAAAACCAATGGTCAGATTTTCCAACGAAAAATCAAGAAAAAAGTAGTTCATTAATAGCACACAAATAACATAAAAGATAAACATAGGGAAAAAATAGTCTTTTAAAGCTTGATTACGCCCCGCAAAACATAAAGGGATCAGTGAGATAATTTGTTCACTGGGTTTGAGCATGGCGTACACTTCGTAATGGTCTTCATGCTTTTCGGCGACCACCTCGACCTGATCACCATCATGAAATTTATAAAAACCGAGCCAACCTTTTAACGTGATGGTGTCATTTAGTTTGGCAGTAATATACTGGGCATATACCTCATCACTACGGTCATTACCATTAGCATGCCCTAAGCCGGCTAATGCAGCGATGCTATTACCATTTAAAGTGGCAAGAGCTGCTCCTTTTCTAAGTTGATTTTGCTGTTTTTGTTTTTGCTCATCACTTAAATAAGCGCCATCAGCAAGTGGCGCATAGCAAAATAGACCTTTAAATTCGGATAGGGTGCCAGTTAATTTAACCAAATTTTTGGGCGGCAGGATTGGATCGGTAATACTGATGCCGGTTTTTTTTAATAAATGTTCTTTATCTTTATAGATGGGGTCGTTACCATCATATTTTGCGTAAGGCATAATC
>NZ_LZHM01000065.1:0-632 GCF_001690875.1 Gilliamella sp. wkB18 | reverse complement strand
GCCCACAATTGCCAAGCCAATTATCGCTAATAGACCGATATCATCAGCGCGTAGCTCTTTCGGGTCATCTTCCACATATAGGTGGCTTACGGTGCCTTTTAATAAGCTGTATTTAGCCATTGGTTTTATCCTGCTGTTCTATTGGTTCTCATTTCCATCTGGGGTAAACCCACGTTCATCAATAACTTTTACCCAATTAGGTAAAATAGGCGTACGGCAATAATAATTGGCATGGGAATCAAGTTTTTTTATCCGTTGAAATTCTGGCGTTTGTGGATCGTCATATAATTCAGGATTTTCCGAGCGATTAAGTTTTTTAAAACGATCGTGTTCTTTTGCACTATTATGTAACCACGATTTGGGATAGCCTAATGTTGCATAGATGCGGTTACTGATAAAAGAATGGCGACCGCCGAATGATAAAAATAATAAAATCAGCATGAAAAAATACATGAAAATATTAGACATCGTAAAAATAATGAAGTCTGATATATCCATTTCTATCTGAATATACATCATAGTTATCAAAACAAAATAAGCTAATAAGCTAATGACACCAAGAACAATTGAGATATATTTTAACATTGTTAAGGTTGTTACACCAACCGAACGAGGAAAATACAAAGCGTGGT
>NZ_LZHM01000064.1:0-653 GCF_001690875.1 Gilliamella sp. wkB18 | reverse complement strand
TTTGGGGATCTAGATAAAGGTCCTTATAGTGTACCTTTGCATGACGATCGCTTAAGTTATGCCAATAATACCTATTGTGCCTTTATTCGTCAGATTCCTTCTGATCAAGCTTTTTATTTATGTATTCATATGATTATTGTTATCTTTCTATGCCCGACAATAGTTTTATTATCTATATTAATTTATTTATGTAATCCAATTTTAGAAACTAAATTATTTTTGGCAACATTAGTTGGAGTAATAGCAAGTTGTTGTGCTGTATATTATGCTGTTCCTCAACTATATCATTATCTGTTCTCCCGCCGTGGCAGCCCCATTATATTCAATCGTAAAACCGGTAAAGTCTATGTTAACGAAAGTTACTTTTTTAACTTTAAGTTTTTACATCACCCTTCGGTATTTTTACAACCGAAAAAACGCCGAATAAAAGAATATGATTGGGACGATTTGCACGGTGTTATTATTCATAATATGTCACGTAATGCCTTAAGTTCAACCGTGTTAATGGTCTGCCAACCGGGCACGCACCAAGTGATAGATCATATTATGTTAGATCCTATGCGAGCCGGTGCAGGAAGTACATTTGTTTGGGGGTGGATCAATAGTTTTATGGTGCATTATAAATCTGCCAATATCGATGACGGTGAATATAA
>NZ_LZHM01000063.1:0-5371 GCF_001690875.1 Gilliamella sp. wkB18 | reverse complement strand
AGTATTCCTTATTAATCTTTTTAATAATAAAAAAGATTACTATCATATATTTTGTTTATATAGTTAGTCTTAGGTTTTTGATTATTTGACTTATATTTTCCTTGAAACTTTAATTTCCAACATTTTCTATTGGTAAATTTTCTTAAATCGATCCTTGATATTTTTTTAAAGTTTAAAGCTTTAAAGATTTGCTCGGCTATTTTCACTTTAGTTTTAAAGCTGTCTTTTAATGCTATAAATAAACCGATAATACCAAAAGCACCAAAAACAATGCCAAAAGTACGAAAATTCCTGACAAATCTTATATCTAAAGATAATACCGCATCTAAACCATAGGAATAGATATCAAGGCGAGTAAAAAATAACAATGCTATTGATAAAGTCAAAACAGTACACTTTACGCAAAAAATAAAATAAGCCCAACGCCCTCGAAAACAGTTAGGGCAGACGCTGATGATCCTCTCATCAGGTTTGGCAATAGCATAGAGTTCGTAATGGTCGTTTTGCCATTCGGCAACGACAATTACTTCATCCCCTGGTTGAAACGGGCAATCACCAAGCCAACCACGGTAAATTTCATCGCCAATTTGAACATTAACAAAATTAGCCTCACGTAAAACAGGTTTAGTTTCTGGCAAACCTGTTAAACCAACTTGCCCGCGAAATGTACCAATAATGGCGCCAATTCGTGCTGCTCTATTGGTTCGTTCCATTGTTTCTTGCATATTTTGGTAGGATTCAACTTCAAACGCTTGTTGCTGTGTTTGTAAATCAATGCGTATTATGGTGCCACGAATACAGGTAAATTCATCGCCCCAGCAGGGTAATACTGGGGGCGTTGCGTTGCGTCGCCATGATTTATCGACCATTTGATTTTGAATTTTATAAAAGGTTTTTAGGCTCATAGGTCATAAACTCTTATTATTTTTCGTAATAATATAAAAAATTATCACCTAACCATGTATCGAAAACGATTTTAGGTGTTTGGCTATTTTTCTGGTATTTACCTTGTCTTTTTAATTTTCTAATTTTTTTATTGGTTAATTTTCTTAAATTCATTCTTGATATTTTTTTAAAGTTTAAAGCTTTAAAGATTTGTTCGGCAATTTTCACTTTAGTTTTAAAGCTGTCTTTTAACGCAATAATTAAGCCAATAACAGCAAAAGTGCCAAAAGCAATGCCAGAAGCACGAAAATTCCTGACAAATCTTATATCTAAAGATAATACCGCATCTAAACCATAGGAATAGATATCGAGGCAAGTGAAAAATAAAAGAACTAAGAATAAAGCAATAAAAATTCCTTTTAAGGCATAAATAAAATGTGCCCAACGCCCTCGAAAACAGTTAGGGCAAACGCTGATGATCCTCTCATCAGGTTTGGCAATAGCATAGAGTTCGTAATGGTCGTTTTGCCATTCGGCAACGACAATCACTTCATCCCCCGGTTGAAACGGGCAATCGCCAAGCCAACCACGGTAAATTTCATCGCCAATTTGAACATTAACAAAATTAGCCTCACGTAAAACAGGTTTAGTTTCTGGCAAACCTGTTAAACCAACTTGCCCGCGTAAGGTACCAATAATGGCGCCCATTCGTGCTGCTCTATTGACTCGCTCCATGGATTCTTGCATATTTTGGTAGGATTCAACTTCAAACGCTTGTTGCTGTGTTTGTAAATCAATGCGTATTATGGTGCCACCAATACAGGTAAATTCATCGCCCCAGCAGGGTAATACTGGTGGCGTTGCGTTGCGTCGCCATGATTTATCGACCATTTGATTTTGAATTTTATAAAAGGTTTTTAGGCTCATATTTGTACGCAGTATTCCTTATTAATCTTTTTAATAATAAAAAAGATTACTATCATATATTTTGTTTATATAGTTAGTCTTAGGTTTTTGATTATTTGACTTATATTTTCCTTGAAACTTTAATTTCCAACATTTTCTATTGGTAAATTTTCTTAAATCGATCCTTGATATTTTTTTAAAGTTTAAAGCTTTAAAGATTTGCTCGGCAATTTTCACTTTAGTTTTAAAGCTGTCTTTTAATGCTATAAATAAACCGACAACGGCAAAAATACCAAAATTAAGTGCCATCATAGATATATAGCGTACGTAGTCCTCATCTAAAGATAATACTTCATCAAGGTTATAATAATATATGTATATACCCGTCATTACTAATAGTGCAATCATCAAAGTCATAATAGTGCATTTAAAGCAAAATACAGAATAAGCCCAACGCCCTCGAAAACAGTTAGGGCAGACGCTGATGATCCTCTCATCAGGTTTGGCAATAGCATAGAGTTCGTAATGGTCGTTTTGCCATTCGGCAACGACAATTACTTCATCCCCTGGTTGAAACGGGCAATCACCAAGCCAACCACGGTAAATTTCATCGCCAATTTGAACATTAACAAAATTAGCCTCACGTAAAACAGGTTTAGTTTCTGGCAAACCTGTTAAACCAACTTGCCCGCGTAAGGTACCAATAATGGCGCCAATTCGTGCTGCTCTATTGGTTCGTTCCATTGTTTCTTGCATATTTTGGTAGGATTCAACTTCAAACGCTTGTTGCTGTGTTTGTAAATCAATGCGTATTATGGTGCCACGAATACAGGTAAATTCATCGCCCCAGCAGGGTAATACTGGGGGGGTGGCGTTGCGTCGCCATGATTTATCGACCATTTGATTTTGAATTTTATAAAAGGTTTTTAGGCTCATATTTTTATCGCTCTTAATTTAGGGAATAAGGGATGGTGGTTTTAGGGTAACTATTATTATCGGTATTTAGCCCGATTGTTTCCATAAAAGTGAATTCGTTTAGAAAGTCAGTATCCCAACCAATGTAGGTTAAAAAGTTGTCGGTTTCTTGCTCGACCTTTTCTTGATTTTCGTCAATTTTCATTAGCTTTTTAAAGGCGGTAAGTTCGGTGTTAAAATCGGGCGTTTCTTGCGGTTTGTACATGGTGCCAAAGCGGGTGGCACGTACCCATTTTTGAATATCGTCATCAACAATCAATGTCCAAATAAAATCCACCACCATTAAAATTAATTGTGCCCACCATGCGGCAAAAAAGGTAAAGATTTTCCAGCCAGCCATTGCAATGAATTGCTTGATAACAATTCGACTAGCCAATTTAGGCGACATTTTTAACAGGGCTTTGCTTGTTTTTAAAAACTGACTAATATAGACCATAACACTGGCGCCGTTTAATAGTTTTTCAATATCATCTTGATTATCTTTTCTTGCCTGCGGAATAGCATACATCAACCCAAATATTGATGAAGCCCCGCTAGCTAAATGCCCTGCAACTCTTAACCCTGTTACACGTATTGTGTTTTTAAAGGCAATTGTGTTTGGTTTGATTAACACGTCGATCATCATGCTAACCATGCTTAATGATGCTGCAAGGATCTGGTTGATAAAATCTTCGGAAGTATGATCGTCGGTTTGAATCACTAAGGTGATGATCACCGGTAGCTGAAACACTAATAATACCGCCGATAACCTTGAACCTTTTAAATCACGGCCGAAGGCTTGATTGTTATGGGTTGACCATAAATCGTCAAGTTTTCCTTTCATTAGGATGTCAGCTGGTTTATTGGTTTTTTTAATAATTATTTTTCGTAATATATTATGGGTGTGATTTTTTAGGTAATTGCTAATTAATTGCCCCCGAATGCCTTTTTGCCCCACATTAGGGAAGGAGCCAGACAATGCTTGATTATCATTGTTTAATTTTTTCAATTCTTTGAGCCAAGTCCGACGGACGTAATATTCGTGCATGACACCGTTAACGACTTCTGGCTCAAGTCCTGCTCTTGCCATAAAGACTTTTTGGGCAACAAAATGGTTAATGTTGTCGGTACCTATTCGCATATTGTCGACCACCACATTAATAGGCTTTTTTTTGAAAAACTTGTCAATTAAAATGGAGGCAAGTTTGTCACGCTTATAAGCGAATTTATCAATAAATTTAGCATTGTCATTGGGTTTCTTTTTTTGTAAGTTGGCGTTGATTTCTTGACAGATCGAGGTAAAAGTCGATAAGTTTTTCGGTACATTCAGCAAGGTACGGTGCAATAGCCCTTTGCCGTCTACTTCGCTGTATTTTTGAGCATCGAGTAAAAATTCTTCCAGCTCTTTAATTGCTTCTTTCTGGTTAAAGGCAATTGCGCGCCAAATTAGGTTGGTTTTAGGAATTTCATGCGCTTTTATCCATTCACCTATAATATCATTGCCTATTTTGGTGTCTTGCAAGCCATCAATTGCGGTGACAACCACTCGTTCAAATTCGATTCCGTCATCGGTGTTATTTTGGCTGTAATCATTTAATACATTTAGGTAGTTGTCGCTTTGGATCCATATAAATACATTTTCGCTACGCTGTTCGTGCAACAAGCCTGCTTGTTTCATGATTTGTTCGTATTTTTGGTGATAGGTGTCTCTTAACGGTTGATTAATTCGAGCTTGGTATTTTTTTAATTCTTCTTTTGATATAGTGCGAATTTTGTCGACTTCGGTTTTGTGCATTAATTCGCCTATAGCTATGGTTAATTCTGCATCTTTGCGCAATTTGGCTATAGTTTTAATATAGTCTTTGATATCGTTATTACTTTGCACGCGTTTCATGGCAAGATCTAATCGTCGATAATAGTTCGAGGTAACTCGTGAATCTTTTATCCAATCCTCAAATAGATCACAGCCGTTATTTAGCCCAGCTAGCATTTCGGGTTCAAAGCGATATTGGTTGTAATATTGGTCTCTACGCTTTTGTAGCCAATTTGTACCCTCTGTTTTTCTTATGTCTTCTAGCCAATAATTATTTTTTTCTCTGTGCATTTCTTCATAGATATTTAAATCTTTAAATCGTTCGGTTTATCCCTGTGTATACAGGGAACACTTGAACAACCTGTTAATTGTTGCAAGGTAGTTACACCAACCGAACGAGGAAAATACAAAGCGTGGTATTGAGGCATACGCACGGCATAGGATTGATAGTGATTATCATCAATTTGCTTTACCACCATTTCTACGTAATCGCCGTCTTTAAAGCTTATATGCTCTAATTTTCCTTGTACCTTTTTACGACCGACATAGCATTGAAAACTTTTACCTTCTAGGGTAATGCTACCTGCTGTTAATGCCCCAATTAAAGCTCCGATTGCCTCAAACATGCCCACAATTGCCAAGCCAATTATCGCTAATAGACCGATATCATCAGCGCGTAGCTCTTTCGGGTCATCTTCCACATATAGGTGGCTTACGGTGCCTTTTAATAAGCTGTATTTAGCCATTGGTTTTATCCTGCTGTTCTATTGGTTCTCATTTCCATCTGGGGTAAACCCACGTTCATCAATAACT
>NZ_LZHM01000062.1:0-1738 GCF_001690875.1 Gilliamella sp. wkB18 | reverse complement strand
AATTCAAATCTCTTATCCTGACCATTTCAGCGTAGTACCTAACCCTTATGATATTATCGATTATAACAGCAGTGAATTTTTGGAATGTTTAAATAATGAAACTGACGAAGAATGTAATACAGAGCATATTTATTTTTATTATTTAGATTTGTTAAAACAAAAAACAACGTTATTAGTCAAAAAGAAGAACGCGCCAAAAAATAGCCTCCCATTAATTAAGAAAAAGATAGATAAATTATGTTTAAGTAAAAATAGTCTATTGGATTTGGATGACGATATATATTCTTATTATCCTCCTATAGAAATCTTCTTATGTGAGATAAAAGAATTAAAGCAAGAAATCAAACAAGCTGAAATAAAGCTAGCAAAATAGGATTGATTTAAAAAAATAAATAGTTTGTAACCATGTTAGGGAGTTTAGCTGTTTATAAAAAAGCAGTTATCTCCACAGGTAGTGCTTTTGAATAGGGATCTTGTTTTCCAAGTACATTGCATATTAATGGTATGGCTATTGACTTTGAGTATAAATCAAAAAATAACCAAGGTGGTTATTATTCTCATTCTTCTCAACAATATAAAGACGATTTAGCCTTTTTGAAGGCTATGTTACTATTTTTTGTTAAGGTTCGGGTTGGAAAGCATAATCATTTTAAAGAATTTAGACAATTATCCGGTGTTGTAAACGGAGGTGAATTACATGACTCTCACTTTCATGCTGACTTTTCACTCACTAAAATTGAAGAAATTAAGGAATAGCTTATGAAACATTTATTTTATATCGGTATTATTTTTTCTTTCTTTAGTACCTGCTGCTACAGCCAACAATTTAATATAGAAAAAAAATATCGAGGCAATTCATTTCTCAATAAAGTAGATATGCAAAAATTAGAAAAAGATTGCTCACGTGAAGACTATATAAATTCTGATTATTCCATACAAGTTGAAATGGATAAACGTTGTCCATTACATAAATTTGGTAACTATTTTAATAATCTTATTGATTCGGTTGATAAAAGTAAGGTGATCTATCAAAAAAATGGTTTAACCCTAAAATTAAGCAAAGAAGGGGTTAACTTCATGAAGGGAGGAGATGATTATTCTGGTGCTAAATTGACTTTATCTTTAATTCAAAATAATGAAATTAAAGATCAAATAACGCTTGCTAATACTTTTACGAATATAACGAATTTCCTTTTCGTAGGTTATCGATATTACTATATTGCACCAAGTGGTGATATTTATACGTTATCCTTAATGGAAGCAGATAATGGAATTGTTCCTCAAATATGGAAGCACTATAAAATTGATGAAAAAAAATTAAAATTTAATTTATTACAGATATATGGTCGTCGAATTCAAATCTCTTATCCTGACCATTTCAGCGTAGTACCTAACCCTTATGATATTATCGATTATAACAGCAGTGAATTTTTGGAATGTTTAAATAATGAAACTGACGAAGAATGTAATACAGAGCATATTTATTTTTATTATTTAGATTTGTTAAAACAAAAAACAACGTTATTAGTCAAAAAGAAGAACGCGCCAAAAAATAGCCTCCCATTAATTAAGAAAAAGATAGATAAATTATGTTTAAGTAAAAATAGTCTATTGGATTTGGATGACGATATATATTCTTATTATCCTCCTATAGAAATCTTCTTATGTGAGATAAAAGAATTAAAGCAAGAAATCAAACAAGCTGAAATAAAGCTAGCAAAATAGGATTGATTTAAAA
>NZ_LZHM01000061.1:0-2114 GCF_001690875.1 Gilliamella sp. wkB18 | reverse complement strand
CAGTTCTTGTATTGGTTTTGCAATAGCCGGATTGGGGTTATCGTTTGCGTTGTCTGGACCATGGGGGCTGGTTTTAGTTTTAGCGCCATTTATTCTTAATTTTCTATTTGGCACTTACGACGACGGCAGCCAATGGGACGAAATGGACAAATGGATAAACCGCTCCATATTTGGCAACCTAGCTCGCAATGACTTATACCCACCTTACCCCATTAGTGATACGGGCAACTACCTATCCGAGCAAGATTTTTATTTGGCATCCCGAAAAGGACTTTGCCAAACCGCCCACCATGAAGTGAATGCAAGCGATTTGGGGAAAGAAGGTCAACAAAATCTAAAAAATAGTGCGCCCACTAAAGTCACAGGAATCGTTTGGGGAACTGATGACCAACGTGAAGTGGTAGAGGCAATAAATAAAACCTCAAACAGTAAATTGTACAATTTAAACTTAGTGATGCAACTGCCCGACTTTGTAAAAAATAAGGCCAAATTTGAAGGAACAATCACCATCCGCCACCGTGGTGAACCACAAGAGACCATATTAGAAGTTAGTCATGGCGGTGAAAATATAATTATTGAACCCGTTCAATACAATCCAGCCTATTTTAAACTGGTTAATAAAAATATGACTCGAAAACAAAAGATTGAAATTTATGATTATTATCAGGCTGAGCCCAAAGATTTGGGGGAGGTGGTTAATAATTGGTATGCCATGCAGCAAGTGATGGGTATCGATATTAAAACATCGCAGGAAAAAGCAGCAACACCAGCAGACAGCGCCACCACAGAGGTTACAACGACCAAGCCAAAAGCGCCGAATATCGGTTTATTTATGATAAACCAACTAGTAGGGCGGGTAACTGGTCAGTTTGAAGTGATTTGCACCATTCAATATTGGCCAACGGGGAAAGTGGATGAACAGGGTAAAAAAGTGTTTCCATACTTACTGTCATACCAATATACAGCTGATACGAGCCATAAGCCGAAGCAGTGACAGAATCGATTAACAAATTTTAACTAACAGGTAATAACTGATGAAAACACAAATCAAAAAAGTCTTAATATTAGGTAGTAGTTTACTGATGTTATCGTTACTGACAGGGTGCGATTTTACCGATTATAAAACGCGAATTCAAAGGGAAAACGATATTAATAACCCAACAGGAAATAAAAAATCTTGCTTAGCAGTGGGGGATTTAACTGAGGATATGTATCCTTATACTATTCACTATGTTGAAGGCGAAATTGATCCGAAAGAGCCTTATGATAAAGTAAAACAAAATAGAAGATTAAACTTAAAACTATCCCTCTATGCTAAAGAGGGATTATTTACTGAAGAGCTGGTTGGTCATGACGGCGATAAGCCTCTGTACCGTTATAATTTAACGGATGAAGGTCGTAAATACGTAGATTGGTGGGGGGGGACTAACTTCTGCTTTGGTCGGGTTGTGGTAGAAAAAATTATAGATGTGGATAATCAACTTAAAGGCATGCGTATGGTTACGTTTACCTACCATTTAGAAAATGTGCCAAATTGGATAAAAAATAAAGATATTTATAGTCTATATCCTAATTATAGCGAAATTGAACCCGCGGTAACGGGTAGTAGACCTGCTTTAGGAAGTCATTATTACAATATTAAGTCGGATGGTAGATTAAAATTGATCCGTGCGGAAAGTGGTAATTATCTTTTATAAAGTTATTTTAATTCATTAGATTACTGTTAAGTTTAAGATTTGCGGGGGTAAAAAAGTGTTTCCATACTTACTGTCATACCAATATACAGCTGATACAAGCCATAAGCCGAAGCAGTGACAGAATCGATTAACAAATTTTAACCAACAGGTAATAATTGATGAAAACACAAATCAAAAAAATCTTAATATTAGGTAGTAGTTTACTGATGTTATCGTTACTGACAGGGTGCGATTTTACCGATTATAAAACTTTGATACAAAATGACAATGATTATTATAATCCAAGCGGTTATAAATCAGTTTGTTTGGCAGTGGGGGATTTAACTGAGGATATGTATCCTTATACTATAAAATATATGCCTGGTTATCATAAAGATTTACATTATCGTGACCCAATTTATGTTAATCATAAATTAA
>NZ_LZHM01000060.1:0-809 GCF_001690875.1 Gilliamella sp. wkB18 | reverse complement strand
AAGTGTTTCCATACTTACTGTCATACCAATATACAGCTGATACGAGCCATAAGCCGAAGCAGTGACAGAATCGATTAACAAATTTTAACTAACAGGTAATAACTGATGAAAACACAAATCAAAAAAATCTTAATATTAGGTAGTAGTTTACTGATGTTATCGTTACTGACAGGGTGCGATTTTACCGATTATAAAACTTTGATACAAAATGACAATGATTATTATAATCCAAGCGGTTATAAATCAGTTTGTTTAAGGGTCGGTAAGGTTTATGAAGATATGTATCCTTATACTACAAAATATATGCCTGGTTATCATAAAGATTTATATTATCGTGATCCAATTTATGTTAATCATAAATTAAATAAACGATTAGCCCTTTATGCCAAAGAGGGATTATTTACCGAAGAGCTGGTTGGTCATGACGGCGATAAGCCTCTGTACCGTTATAATTTAACGGAAGAAGGTCGCAAATACGTAGATTGGTGGGGGGGCACTAACTTCTGCTTTGGTCGGGTTGTGGTTGACAAGATTACCAAAGTCGATAATCAACTTAAGGGTATGAGAATGGTATCATTCAGTTACCACATGGAAAATGTGCCAAATTGGATAAAAAATAAGGATATTTATAGCTTGTATCCTAACTTTTTCGATATTGAAGCAGCTGCAACAGGTAAAGAATTAGCCAGAGGGACTCATTATTATAATGTTAATGATTACGGTGAATTAACCTTGAAAGCAGGGAAGAGTGGTAGTTATTTTTTATAAAGTTATTTTAATTCATTAGATTACTGTTAAGTTTAAGATTT
>NZ_LZHM01000059.1:0-3772 GCF_001690875.1 Gilliamella sp. wkB18 | reverse complement strand
GATAGGGCATTTACTGGTGAAATATGAAAGTGAATGGTATGCAGATGAAGGGTTAAGCAAATGGAACGAAGTTGATGAGCTATTTGAAGAGGAAAAGCAACAACAAAAAGCGCTTATTGAAGCGGGATTAGATAAACTTGGCATCACCGAGCCTTATCAGCGAGATTTTGCCATGAAAAAAGTGGACGAAGCGCATGAACATGTCAAAAGCAACTGGCAACTAGAAAAAGAAGAGCGCATCAAACCCTCACTGTGGTGGAAAAAAGTGGCGCAAGCTCAAACTCAAAACTCAACCGCAAACACAGAAGCCAATACGCCTAAACTATCCAATCTATCCGCAGACGGCAAGGCGTGGTTTATTCATCCGGTGGCGATGATAGATTATTTTAATGTTATTAAAACTAGAACAACATTTGATGAAAAATATATCCCAGAAGATAATGAGGTTTATATAAATGTCATTGTACCTTCGCACCGTGGATTAGAGGGGCCTTTAATTGTATTTGATAGAAGTGAAATTTATTTTAAAACTCATGCACTTTGTCTTGGGACTAATACGAATCGTACAAAAGCAAGTGGAGATGGCGATACACCTACTGGTAGGACAAAGACAACATATTATCCAAATAGGCATAAAGGTGAATGGAGTTTTGGTAATTATGGATTTATTGAACTAATCGGAGATAGTGGTGAATTTTTAACTGCAACTAAAAATGGACGAGATGGAATAGGCATACATTCTGGGCATACTTCAGGGTATTATAGAAAATCTTTGGAAGATTTAGGTAATCTTATGAACACTCATGGGTGTATTCGGGTTTATAATGAAGCAATGAAAGAGTTAGGGGCTTTGTATACTAGGTTAAAAAGTGAAGGTAAAACAATATATTGTTACATAGAAGATTATGTTGGAGATATAAAAGATGTTTATGAATATTATGGTTTAGCTCCCGATCCTAAAGACACTGTAAGAAAAGGGAGAGTAAAAACACAATGATTCTAAATAAAATCCCCTGTTTTGTTTTTTTTGCTTTTTTTACGTTAATAGTTTCAGCTCAAACTGAAAAAGAAGAGTTAGATCAATTAATGCATATATGGGCAGAAAGAGATTTTGCCGAAGAAGTCAGTATAGTTTCTGACTTTTTGAAAAGCAAAGGTTATAAAATTCCTAGCGAAAAGAGCTTTAAACAAAGAAGTTTAGATTATTTTGGTATTGATGTGGATACAATAACATTTGATTGTCAATATATGATTAGTAAATATGATTATAGCTGTTTTACTAAGAATGGACGTTTTTTACTAACATACACAGAATCATTTCTGATGAGTGAATACAAAGGATTTGATGTTCCGCTTACTCCTAAGCAGGGTTTAGAGTTATTAAATAGCCCTAATAATGAGTATTCTCCTCATCTTATTGCTTATAATAAATTACTTTTTAATGATAATACTGATACTTTTGTAAAAAACTATTTTTTATCAAATCGGAAAAATTCGTTGCAAGAAGTTGTGATTTATTTCAATTATGAAAAAAATAGTTTGTTATATGAGGTCTCATTACCTGTATGGGATGACGATCTGAGAAATATGTGGCATTTCATTTTTTATAACAATTCACAAAAAGGATATCGGAAACGTTTATTAAATGATTTGTATATACAATCGGGAGAACATGTTATTTCAATTTTATTAAAAGATTTGTCCGATAATTGGTATATTTATCCAACAGGAATTCCTATTTCAGAAAATAAAAAAATTACGATTACCTCAGCATCACAAGATAAAGCTTTATTGCATCTGATTAAATTACAAAGTCAGCATCAGAGCGAGGAAACAAGTTTAACCGATAGCCAACGTAAAGCCTACCAATACCTGATTAATTTTTACGAAATAGATAATAAACTTGAATCAAGGCTTAAGGAAAATAATTTTTATAATATGGGGTTAAAAGTATCCGCTGAAGAACAAAAAGTCATTTCGGAAAGTAAAAACACACTAATAGAAAATCACTATATTACGAAATCAAATGATAATTATATTAATTTCCGCAGCCAACCAAATTCTAAAGCACCGATTATAAATAAATTATTAAATGATATAGATCTTATCAAAATTAATGTACAAGGTGAATGGTTATATGTCAAATTAAAGGATTCCCCCTCCATAAAGGGTTATGTTCATCTTAGTCAATTAGAATATAACGATAATAATTGAATGCATGTATCAATAAACATGATTAACTAGGTTAAATAATAATGATTAACAAAATAGGAAAGAAACTTATTATAGTTCTCGCTCTTTTTTCAATAAATGTGTTGGCTGATACAGAATCAGAGTTTGCATCAGCTAATTATTCAGATAAAACTATAAATATGATTTCAAAAATGCTTCAGCAAGAACATTATCAACTAATTAATTTAGAAGAATTTAAACAAAAAATTGATGATTATTTTGGTTCAGATACTGGCCTCAGCAAGAATAAAAATATTTGTCAAACATATACAGGTGAAGATAACTATTATGGCATAACAAATAATGGTAAATTTATTTATTCTTGCTTATTAACGAATTCATTTGCGAATGGAATATTAGATAATTCAAATAATAAATATGTTCAACAGTTAGTTGCTTATAATAAACTACTTTTTAATGATGATGATTCTGCTAAAAAATATATATTAAATCATAAGTATGATTATTTACCTGAAATCGTGATTAACTTTAATTATGAAAATGATGCTTTACTCTATGAAACAGCTGTTGTGAATCCATATATTTCCGACGAGTATAAATGGCATTTTTTATTTTATAATAACGAATTAAAAGGGTACAGAAAGCGTTTTTTAAATGACATGTTATTGGATAAAGCTTATTTTCGTGGTTTATTGATATCTTTATTTGTTAATTGGAATGTTGAACATAAAGACATTGGTATACAAGGGAAAAAGGTAAGAATCCCACAATCTACTAAAGATAAAGTATTAATTCATTTAATTAAATATCGTAGTCAGCTACAAAATAATGGTGAAACTTTAGAACGTAGCCAACACTTAGCCTATCAATACTTGACGGATTTTTTTAACAAAGATAACCAGTTAAAAGAGAGATTAGAGAAGAATGAATATTATAACATGGGTATAACTGTTTTAGAGGATAAAAAAAAAGTAATTTCCTATAGTCATGATGAATTATTGGAAAATCACTATTATACAAAGTCTTCAGAAAAAGTTGTTAACTTATTAAATAAGCCAGATATAAAATCTTCTATTATCATGACACTACCGAATAAAACTGATGTGATCAAGTTATATTCGAAATTTATTGATAGAGAAAAAAAACAAGAATGGTTATATGTTGGTTTAGCTAATGATAGAACTACAACGGGGTATATACATCTTAGCCAATTAGAATTTAAGGATAAACATTTCTAATAAATTGTTGTAGTTATAGGCTAGCGATAGATATTAAAGCAATTTTAGGGGGGATTTCCCCATGACACTGGTCAGGTTTTAAAACGATAGAAGAGAAGGCAACGGTAGGCGAATTATCTGATAAAATCAGCAAAAATAACGTTGCCACCTTAGATTTAGCCGATTACACGCCGGCGATGCGAGAATTACAGCAAATCTTAACCGGCACACTGATATATTCAACCCAACGAAAAAAAGACCTACCGCCACCGACTTTTACGGATAGGGATTTAAAGGAAGGGTTACGCAGAAGTTGGACAGCGGAGCAGATAGGGCATTTACTGGTGAAATATGAAAGTGAA
>NZ_LZHM01000058.1:0-522 GCF_001690875.1 Gilliamella sp. wkB18 | reverse complement strand
GCAGGGACAAATTGTTGCTTAGCGGCTTGTTCATAGAGTTTAAAGGCATGATTTTCATTTTTATCAACCCCAATACCAAATAGATAAAAATAAGCCAAATTGGTTTGTGCTAGGGCATGCCCTTGGTTGGCAGCTTTTTGGTACCATTCAATGGCTTTTTGTAAATCAGGCTCGACCCCTTGGCCATATTCACTCAAGGGGTAAACTCCGCGGGGATAATATTCAATAGGTAAGCTCATTTTGTCGAATCGGGCAAATTGTGCTTCGATTTTAGGTAGTTCAGGGTCGATATTGTTGCCATTTTCGTCAAAAATATACAATCGAGGCGCTTTACCGCCTGATGCGTTTTCGTAAATATAGCCAATGCTATTTTGGGCATCGACATTGCCTTGAGCGGCAGCTTTTTCAAACCAACTTAAAGCAATCGGAAAGTTGTTTAATTCATCACGGTACATTGAGCCTAAGTTATATTGTGCTTTAGCCAGTCCCTGAGCGGCCGCTTTTTCAAATAATAGTCGTGCT
>NZ_LZHM01000057.1:0-32693 GCF_001690875.1 Gilliamella sp. wkB18 | reverse complement strand
TTCCATTTCAACTAATTCTAATAGTTCTTCATCGTCAACCATATCACATTTGTTTAAGAATACGATAATGTAAGGAACACCTACTTGACGACCTAAAAGAATATGTTCACGAGTTTGTGGCATAGGACCATCAGTTGCTGCTACTACTAAAATAGCACCATCCATTTGAGCTGCACCGGTGATCATGTTTTTAACATAGTCAGCATGGCCTGGGCAGTCTACGTGGGCGTAGTGACGAGTTGGTGTGTCGTATTCAACGTGTGAAGTATTGATGGTGATACCACGTGCTTTTTCTTCTGGTGCGTTATCGATCTGATCGAATGCACGTGCTTGTCCGCCATATTTTTTAGCAAGAACAGAAGTAATTGCAGCTGTTAAAGTTGTTTTACCATGGTCAACGTGGCCGATTGTACCAACGTTAACGTGGGGTTTTGTACGTTCAAATTTTTCTTTAGACATCTTAATGTTCCTTTATTAGATCACTTCCCTTTATTTGTAAGGGAAGTGTTACTTTATTTATATAAAAATTATTTCGCTTTACGAGCTTCAATAATTGCGGTTGCAATATTTGTTGGTGCTTCATTGTACTTCAAGAACTCCATAGAGTAAGAAGCACGACCTTGTGTTTGTGAACGAAGGTCTGTTGCATAACCAAACATTTCTGAAAGTGGAACTTGTGCTCTTACTGTTTTACCAGTTGCAGTATCGTCCATACCTTCGATCATACCGCGACGACGGTTCAAATCACCAATAACATCACCCATATAATCTTCTGGAGTTTCAACTTCTACTTTCATAATCGGTTCTAAAAGCACAGGTTTAGCTTTCATGAAGCCGTCTTTAAATGCCATTGAACCGGCAATTTTAAATGCCATTTCTGATGAGTCAACATCATGGTAAGAACCATCAAAGATAGTAACTTCAACATCAACAATTGGATAACCAGCAAGAACACCGTTTTTCATTTGTTCTTGACAGCCTTTGTCAACCGCAGGAATGTATTCTTTAGGAACCACACCACCAACGATTTCGTTGTTGAATTTGTAGCCTTCGCCACCAGCTTCCAATGGTTTAATTTTTAACCATACATGACCGTATTGACCGCGACCACCAGACTGACGAACAAATTTACCTTCTTGTTCAACCTCATTACGAATTGTTTCGCGGTAAGCAACTTGTGGTTTACCAACATTTGCTTCCACTTTAAATTCACGTTTCATTCGGTCAACAATGATTTCTAAGTGAAGCTCACCCATACCAGAAATAATGGTTTGACCTGATTCTTCATCAGTGTGAACACGGAATGAAGGGTCTTCTTGAGCTAGTCTTCCTAAAGCAAGTCCCATTTTTTCTTGGTCAGCTTTAGTTTTTGGTTCAACTGCAACCGAAATTACCGGCTCAGGGAATTCCATTCTTTCAAGAATAATTGGAGCACTTTCAGCACAAAGCGTGTCACCTGTTGTGACATCTTTAAGACCAATTGCAGCTGCAATATCACCAGCGCGAACTTCTTTAATTTCTTCACGTTTATTTGCATGCATCTGAACGATACGACCAAAACGTTCTTTCTTATCTTTAACTGAGTTAAGAACCGTATCACCAGAGTTAACAACGCCTGAGTAAACGCGGAAGAAGGTTAAGTTACCAACAAATGGGTCTGTTGCAATTTTGAACGCTAAAGATGAAAATGGTTCATCATCGCTTGAGTGACGTTCAGCTGCTTCGCCATTTTGTAATTCACCTTTAATTGCAGGTACATCAGTTGGTGCTGGTAAATATTCAACTACAGCGTCAAGCATGAATTGGACACCTTTGTTTTTAAAGGCGCTACCACAAGTGACTAAGATGATTTCGTTAGCAAGTACGCGTTCACGTAACGCTGCTTTCACTTCTTCTTCAGTTAACTCTTCACCACCAAGGTATTTTTCCATTAACTCTTCACTTGCTTCAGCCGCAGCTTCGATTAGGTATGAACGCCATTCTTCAACTTGTTCAACCATGTCAGCTGGTACATCTTCATAAGTGAAAGTTACGCCTTGATCAGCATCATTCCAGTTAATTGCTTTACGTTTAAGCAGATCAACAACACCAGTAAATGCTTCTTCAGCGCCAATTGGTAAAACTAAAGGCACAGGAACTGCGGCTAAACGAGTTTTGATTTGATCAACAACACGTAGGAAATTAGCACCCATACGGTCCATTTTGTTGACAAATGCAATGCGTGGAACTTTATATTTGTTTGCCTGACGCCATACTGTTTCTGATTGTGGTTGAACACCACCAACTGCACAGTAAACCATTACAGCACCATCAAGAACGCGCATAGAACGTTCAACTTCGATTGTGAAGTCTACGTGTCCCGGAGTATCGATAATATTGATACGGTGTGGTTCAAATTGTTGACCCATACCAGACCAGAATGCCGTTGTTGCGGCTGAGGTGATAGTAATACCTCGTTCTTGTTCTTGTTCCATCCAGTCCATGGTAGCTGCGCCATCATGAACCTCACCAATTTTGTGACTTACACCAGTATAAAACAAAATACGCTCAGTCGTTGTTGTTTTACCTGCGTCAATGTGTGCACTAATACCGATATTGCGGTAGCGTGCTATAGGGGTTGTACGAGCCATATTAATCCTCTGTTTAGAATCGTTTGCTTAATAAATTATCATTTAGGTTGACTGATAGCAGATATGGGCTATCAGTTTAATTTCAATTCGCTTGTTACAAGTGAATTGATTACCAACGATAGTGGGCAAACGCTCTATTAGCTTCAGCCATACGATGAACATCTTCGCGTTTTTTCACAGCAGTGCCTTTGTTTTCAAAAGCATCCATAAGTTCATTCGCTAGGCGTAAAGCCATTGATTTATCGCCACGTTTACGTGCAGCATCTACAATCCAACGCATTGCAAGTGCATTACGACGAACCGGACGCACCTCAACAGGAACTTGGTATGTAGAACCACCAACTCGACGTGACTTAACTTCTACAGTTGGTCTTACGTTATCTAGTGCAACTTCAAAAGCTGCTAAGTGGTCTTTTCCACTACGCTCAGCTAATTTATCAAGAGCTGAATATACGATTGATTCTGCGATAGATTTTTTACCATCTATCATTAAAATATTTACAAATTTCGCCAGTAACTCTGAACCGAACTTCGGATCAGGAAGAATTTTTCTTTGACCGACAACATGACGACGTGGCATTGGAATACTCCGTTTATATGTTATAAATTTTCAGGTTTACCCAAAACTCAAATGAGTTAAATGGAATTATATAGTTTGGCCTTACTTAACGGAGTTCCATTAAGCTTTAGGTCGTTTAACACCGTATTTAGAACGGCTTTGTTTGCGATCTTTAACACCTGCACAGTCTAATGCACCGCGAACAGTATGGTAACGAACACCTGGTAAGTCTTTAACACGACCACCACGGATTAAAATTACACTATGTTCTTGTAGATTGTGACCTTCACCACCGATATAAGAAGTAACTTCAAAACCGTTGGTTAAACGTACACGACATACTTTACGTAATGCTGAGTTTGGTTTTTTCGGTGTAGTTGTGTAAACACGAGTACAAACACCGCGTTTTTGCGGGCATGCTTCAAGGGCAGGAACATTGCTTTTTGCTTCCTTTAATGCTCTTGGTTTGCGTACCAGCTGATTAATTGTTGCCATTAATAAGCTCCTGATTAATTGAAATAAATTTAAAATTGCTTTTTAGATACGTAATTAACAACTGTAGACCAAAACCTATATATAGAAGTTTTGGGTCGCAAGATTTTAGACTCCAGAACAGATAATGTCAAGTTTTTGCTCACGTTTAATCAGTAACCCCATTTTTTATTAGTGTGAGACAGAGGAATTTTGAGTAATAAAGATTTTTATTTTTCAAGCTTATCTTTTTGAAGATAGGGTATCTTGGCTTTGAAGAAAATGGTTTCCTCATCAACTTTATTGATGAGGAATTAAAGATTAATAGTGATCAATAAAGATAAATTTTAGCATAAATAATAAAGCAAAAATAATTACACAAAGATTGAGTTCTTTAAATTTACCAGTAAAGGTTTTTAAAATCACGTAAGAGATAAACCCAAGAGCTACACCTTCAGTGATTGCAAAGGCAAATGGCATCATGATTGCTGTAATAAATGCCGGTGTTGAATCGGTTAAATCAGACCAATCAACTTTCACCAAACTAGAAACCATTAAAATCCCAACAAATATAAGAGCACCAGATGTAGCATAAGTTGGCACTAAATGAGCTAAAGGCGATAAAAAAATCATCATTAGGAATAATATTCCGATTACTACTGCAGTTAGCCCAGTGCGACCACCTACAGAAATGCCAGCAGAGCTTTCAATATAAGTTAAAACTGATGATGTACCAAAAAGTCCGCCAAGTGATGAGCTGAAACTGTCGATTAATAATGCTTGGCGCATTTTGGGAAAGCGTCCTTTTTCATCTGAAATGCCGGCTTTGTCAGTTAATGCCAAAATAGTGCCCGATGAGTCGAATAGGCTAACAATCATTATTGAAAAAATAACGCCCATGATGGCAATATTAAGCGATCCAACTAGATCTACATGACCAACAACGCTGGTAACACTTGGTGGCATAGACACAATACCTTGGTAACTGATATTAGGATCGAGCCATAGTGCTAGTAAAGTTACAACTAAAATCGAAATTAATATTGCTGCATGAAAATTACGAGCGGCTAAAATAATAATAATAAAAAAACCAAGTGATCCTAATAATACGTTAAGTGACAAAATATTGCCTATGGTTAATAGTGTTGTTGGTGAACTGACTACTATGCCCATATTTTGAAATCCCATAAAAGCAATAAATAGTCCTATGCCTGCACTAATTCCAATCCGTAAACATTGTGGAATATGTTCAATTAGCCAATGGCGGACTTTAAATAGTGATAATCCAAAGAATATTAAAGAACCCCAAAATATAGCCCCCATGCCTATTTGCCAAGAGTAGCCCATTGAGCCACATATGCCATAAGCAAAAAAGACATTTAGCCCCATAGCAGGCGCTAAAGCAATGGGTAGATTGGCAAATAGTCCCATTATAATCGATGCAAAGGCGGTAACGATACAAGTTAAAACAAATACTGCTGAGGTATCCATCCCTGTTGCAGATAAAATCGACGGATTAACGAAGATGATATACACCATAGTGAGGAAAGTTGTACATCCTGCAATAATTTCAGTTCCGACGGTGGTTTTTTTTTCTTTCAATTGAAAGAATTTTTCGAACGTTAAATTCATAGGTTAGGCCCAATTGTGAGTGATAAGTAATAATGTCCATTTATGAACAGCACTATCTATTTTTACGCAAAGGTAAAAATAAAAAAGATGGGGAATTGTCGTTCCTCATCTTAAATTAGGAATTTTACTAAGATATTATTGCCAGTTATTTATTTTGGTCAAGCGTTATTCTGGTTATTTCGCTAAACAGTATTACTCTGTTACAGAATCGAGCTTGTTTAGCATAATTTTTACTTTCAAAATTCGATGACTTTCTATTTCGACCACTTCAAATAGATAATTGTCAATTTGAATGGTTTCGCCAACATTAAGCAAATGCTGAGCTTTTTCCATTAATAATCCTGCTAGTGTATGATATTCACGTTTATCATCAATGAGAATTGGTACAAATCGAATCAATTCTTCAACAGGAATATAGCCATTAGCAATCCAAGTATTATCTTCAAGACATCGAATATCATGTTTAGCATCAATTTCCTCTTTTTCCGTTGGAAAATCGCCAGCAATGGTTTCGATAATATCTGTAACTGAAACAACCCCCTGCATTGAACCAAACTCGTCTACTACAAAAGCAAAATGTGTTTTAGCTTTTTTAAATTGTTCTAAAGCAACCAGTAACGATACCGTTTCAGGAAAGATCAGCGGTTGTTTGATAAGCGAGTGAATATCAATTGGTTCTTTACTTTGTAGTATATCTTTTAATAGATCATTAACTTGAATGATACCTAAAGGCTCATCGATTGAGGCGTTATCGGTAACGACTAAACGTGAATGTGGGTTATCAAAAATCTCTTTTAAAATTGTTTCGCGATCGTCATTGATATTAACCATATCAACATCTAATCTAGCTGTCATAATACTACTGACAGATCGCTGAGCTAATCCAAGCACTCGTTCAACCATGCTTAGTTCTTGATGATTGAATACGGATTCTTTTTTATTAGCATCTGAAATTGTATCGATAGAGTGAGTCTCAGGATCTTCTTCAATATCACCTTTAAGTAAGTGTAAGATAGCTTCTGCAGTCCGTTCTCGTAATGGTTTTTTATTTAGTGCTTTACGGCGATTAAATATGGCAAGTTGATTAAAAAATTCAATCATAATTGAAAAACCAATTGCCGCATATAAGTAGCCTTTTGGAATCATAAAACCAAAACCTTCAGCAACTAAGCTAAAGCCGATCATTAATAAGAAACTTAAACAAAGAATAACAATCGTTGGGTGTGAATTGACAAAAATGGCTAATGGTTTACTGGCGACCATCATAATGCCAATTGCTATACAAACAGCAATAATCATTACTGGAATATTTTCAACCATTCCTACAGCAGTAATAACTGAATCAAGTGAAAATACCGCATCAAGTACAACAATTTGTGCAACAACTGTCCAAAAATGTGAAGTTTTTTGGGGTTTACCCTCTTCATGAGAAGACCCTTCAAGGCGCTCATTGAGCTCCATTGTAGCTTTAAATAGTAAAAATATCCCCCCGATTAACATAATCAGTTGACGTGCGTTGAAGCTAATTCCAGATATTGAAAATAGTGGTGTAGTGAGTGTGACTAACCATCCCGTAAACATTAATAATAAAACGCGTGTAATTAAGGCAAAAGCAAGACCAGTAACGCGGGCCTTATCTCGTTGTTGGGGTGGAAGTTTCTCGGCAAGAATGGCAATAAAAACAATATTATCAATACCAAGGACGATTTCAAGTACAACTAGAGTGGATAGGCCAATCCAGATTGTAGGATCCATGATCCATTCCATATGTCAGGTGATTACCTCTAATAAACACAGCACATGCTGCTTAATAATTCTGTCTGTAATTTACTAAATAATCAATAAAATATTTATAAAATTTGTGTGTTTTGAAAAAAATTAATGTTTTATTAGTATTAGCATGAAAATTTAGCTTCGCCAGAATGTTGGGGTAAATAAAACAAGTAGGGTAAATATTTCCAGACGCCCAAATAGCATATCAACTGCCATAACCCATTTAACTACATCACTAACACTAGCAAAATTATCACTGACATTTCCAAGTCCAACACCTAGATTATTAAGTGATGAGGCAACAATATAAAAAGAATCGATAGTATTGATACCTGTTGCCATGATAACAAACAGGCTAACTAAAAAAACTAATGCATAGGCCGAAAAAAATCCCCAGACCGCTTCAATAATTCGTTCTGGGACTACACGATTATTTAATTTTAACGTATAAATAGCATTTGGATGAATAAGACGCTTTAACTCTCGAGAGCCTTGCATAAACAAAATTATCACTCGAACTACTTTTAAACCTCCCCCTGTTGATCCCGCACAACCACCAATGAATGAAGCGCACAATAAGAATATTGGCAATGGTGATGGCCATGTGTTGATGTCATCGACACTAAAGCCAGCTGTTGATGATATGGATACCACTTGTAAGATAATTTTATCAATGCTCAGACGGTGTGGTTTATAGAAATAGATAACAATTGTGCAGATAGCAATTAATATCAGTAGAATAAATATAAATGTTCTGAACTCTTGATCACGCCAGTAATCTTTAATCGAAAAACCACTTAGCGCGGCAAAATGGAGCGCAAAATTACAGCCTGATAAAATCAAAAAGAGGGTGACGATATAATTGATTATAGGACTGTTAAAGTAAGCTAAATTATCATCATGGGTTGAAAACCCTCCCATTGATATTGTTGAGAAACTATGTGACACAGCATCAAATATATTCATACCGGCCAGCCAAAGACAAATAGCACAAAGCGTTGTAAGCAAAATATAAATTGACCAAAGTGTTTTGGCTGTTTCTGCAATACGTGGTCGCATTTTGCTATCTTTTTGTGGCCCTGGGATTTCCGCACGATAAAGTTGCATGCCTCCAACACCCAATAACGGTAGGATTGCTACTGCTAGCACAATAATACCCATACCACCTAACCATTGTAATAATTGACGATAAAAAAGTAAGGCTTTAGGTAGGTGATCTAATTTAACAATCGTTGTTGCTCCAGTTGTGGTAAGGCTTGAAAAAGATTCAAAGAAGGCTGTGGTTAAGTTTAAATTAATATGGGTATCAAAAATAAAAGGAAAAGCGCCGATAGTACCAAGTACAACCCAAAATAGTACAACGATAAAAAAACCTTCACGTGTGCTCAGTTCGTGGCGATGTTCCCGATTCGGGAACCATAGTGCAAATCCTAAAATTAAAGCAGCAAAAAAAGAGCGAACAAAAATTGCCCCAGCACCATCACGATAGATTAATGCAATAATCGCTGGCAATAACATGAACACCGACAATAGTAAAATTAATAAACCAACAATTCTGATAATTGATCGCCAATGTATCATAGTATTTATCTCTATTTGAATCCACGAGCTGCTTTGATAAGATCATAAGCAGCTTGGATCTCTTGAGCACGTTTTTTTGCTGCTTCGAGCATCTCTTTAGGCAAACCTTTTGATACAAGTTTATCTGGATGGTGCTCATTCATTAATTTTCGATAAGCCCTTTTTATTTCCGAAATTTCGGCGTTTAATTTAATACCCAGTATTCTGTAGGCATTTTGTAGATCTGATTGCGTAGAATAGCCTTGATAACCATTATAGCTATTATTTTTGTGTTGATACTGGCTACGCTCTTGTTGGTTAGTATTTTTTTGATGAAAATGGTAACTGCCCATCATCATTTGAATATACATTGCCATTTGTTGACGAGGAATATTAAATTCTTCTGCCACAATGAACAAAATTTTTGACTCTTTTTCATCTAAATTACCGTCGACTAATGCCGATTGTATCAGTTGCTCACAAAAAATATTCAACACATTACGCCTGAAACGATATTGTGTATATAATTGTTTTAAGCGAGATCTAAGAGGGTAATCACTAGCTTTACCTTGATTGAAAGATTCTTGAGCAAGCTGTCGACCGTTGCTATCGAGTTGTAATTGGTCCATAAATTGACGAGCAAGATTTATATCATCTTGTGTTACAACGCCTTTAGATTTGCTTAAATGGCCTAATACTTCAAAAACAACAGTCAAATAAAGTGTTGGATTTGCTTGTGTACTTTGTTCGGTTAATTTATTACAAAATGTGCGGTAAAGCATTGGCCCAATAAATAGGCCGAGCATAAACCCCCATCCTGTTTTTAATACAATACTTAATACAAAGCCTGTAATTATTGCCCAGATAAAAGACATATTATTCATTTACCTCAATTTTATCTATCTTCTGTAAGCCTCGTGGTAATGCTGTGCCTTTTCGTGCTCGTTCTGCCTTAAATTTTTGTAAATCAGCAGGATATAATGTAAGTTTGCGTTTACCAACATATAACGTTATTGATGTGTCTTGCGTAATTAATAGAGTATAAGCAAGGCAATCATTAGCGCCTGAAAGCGATACTATTTTATTTCCTTTACCTTTGGCAAGCTCAGGTAAATCTTTTACAGGAAATATGAGCATCCGGCCTTCTTTGGTGATTGATAGCAGCAAACTATCTTCAGATGTAATTTCGATTGGCATCAGTATCCTGGATTCTTTAGGTAAATTAATAATTGCTTTACCATTACGATTGCGAGCAACCAAATCACTAAATTGACAAATAAAGCCATAACCGGCACTTGAAGCAAATAAGTATTTTTGATTATCATTTTGAGACATGAGCACATGTTCAACAGTTGCATCAGCAGGCAGTGCTAATTTACCAGTCAATGGTTCGCCTTGGCTTCGTGCTGAAGGTAATGTGTTGGGATCTATGGCATAGCTACGGCCTGTTGAATCGATAAAGATAACGGGTTGATTACTTTTTCCTTTAGCTGCCGCTTTAAAACTATCACCTGCTTTATAACTTAAGCCAACAGGATCAATATCATGCCCTTTAGCTGTTCTAACCCAGCCCATTTCAGATAAAATCACAGTAACCGGCTCTGATGGGGTTAATTCTTGTTCACTGATTGCTTTAGCTTCGCTACGTTCAACAATTGGTGAACGGCGCTCATCACCATATTTTTCAGCATCTTCTTTTAGCTCTTTTTTAATTAAATTACTCAGCTTTTTAGGTGAAGCTAATAAAGTTTGCAAGTGATCACGTTCTTTAGCAAGCTCATTTTGTTCACCTTTAATGCGGACTTCTTCAAGTTTGGCTAAATAGCGGAGTTTTAACTCTAAAATCGCTTCGGCTTGAATATCGGTTAATGCAAAACGGCTCATTAACTCTTGCTTTGGTTCGTCTTCGTTGCGAATAATTTCGATAACTTCATCGATGTTTAAAAACGCAATCAATAAACCATCAAGGATATGCAATCGTTTTAATATTTTATCTAAGCGATAATTTAAACGTCGAGTAACGGTGTATTTTCGATACTCTAGCCATTCAGTAAGAATTTCAACTAAGCCTTTTACTGATGGGCGATTATCAAGCCCAATCATATTCATATTAACCCGATAACTTTTTTCGAGATCGGTTGTGGCAAATAAATGATTCATGACTTGCTCTAAATCGACTCGATTTGAACGCGGCACAATGACTAAGCGAGTTGGATTTTCGTGATCAGACTCATCACGCAAATCTTCAATTAAAGGCAGTTTTTTAGCGCGCATTTGCGAAGCAATTTGCTCTAAAATTTTGGCGCCTGAAACTTGATGTGGCAAATCGGTAATAACAATATCACCGTCTTCTTTTTTCCACACTGCACGCATACGAATTGACCCACGTCCTGTTTTGTAGATCTTTTCGATATCGTCACGTGGCGTGATAATTTCGGCTTCAGTAGGGAAGTCAGGCCCTTGTATGTGAGCCATCACTTCGCTGAGTGTCGCATTCGGATTATCAGCCAGCATCATCGCGGCATTCGCTACTTCGCGAATGTTATGAGGCGGAATATCAGTTGCCATACCAACCGCAATCCCTGTTGTGCCATTTAATAAAATATTTGGCAATCTGGCTGGTAACATTTTCGGTTCTTGTAAAGTGCCATCAAAGTTAGGCGTATAATCAACCGTTCCTTGACCTAATTCACCTAATAATAGCTCGGCATATTTTGATAAGCGTGATTCAGTGTAACGCATTGCTGCAAATGATTTAGGATCATCAGGTGCCCCCCAGTTACCTTGCCCATCAACTAAAGGGTAACGGTAAGAAAATGGCTGAGCCATTAGTACCATAGCTTCGTAACAGGCGCTATCACCATGAGGATGATATTTACCAAGTACATCACCCACGGTACGGGCTGATTTTTTGAATTTAGCTTGCGCATTAAGCCCTAATTCTGACATAGCATAAACAATGCGCCGTTGCACAGGCTTTAAGCCATCACCAATAAATGGTAGCGCACGATCCATAATGACATACATTGAGTAGTTTAAATAGGCACTTTCGGTAAAGGTGCGTAACGACTGGATTTCTACTCCGTCATGAGTTATCTCACTCATTATTGTTCCTCTAAATCATTCAGTTTATTAGACATCAAGTTCAACTTGATCGCCTTTTTCTTGTAACCATTCGCGGCGATCTTCTGAGCGTTTTTTAGCAAGTAGCATATCCATTAATGCCATCGTTTGCTCAGCATCATCAAGCGAAAGCTGCACTAAACGACGCGTATTGGGATTCATTGTTGTTTCGCGTAGTTGTAGTGGATTCATTTCACCTAGACCTTTAAAGCGCTGCACATTGGGTTTGCCTTTTTTACGTTTAAGCTGTTCTAAAATGCCTTCTTTTTCTTCTTCATCTAGGGCGTAATGAACTTCTTTTCCTAAATCGATGCGGTAAAGCGGCGGCATAGCAACAAAGACATGCCCATGTTCAACCATGGTACGAAAGTGCCGAACAAATAAAGCACAAAGTAATGTTGCAATATGTAGTCCATCTGAGTCGGCATCGGCTAAAATACAGATTTTACCATAACGTAATTGGCTTAAATCATCGCTATCTGGATCGATACCGATAGCAACTGAAATATCATGGATTTCTTGTGAGCCGAGTACTTCATCGGACGAGACTTCCCATGTATTTAAGATTTTGCCTTTAAGAGGCATAATGGCTTGATATTCACGATCTCGCGCTTGTTTAGCCGAACCTCCCGCGGAATCGCCTTCCACTAAAAATAGTTCAGTACGACTTAAATCTTGCGATGAGCAATCAGCCAGTTTCCCGGGTAGTGCAGGACCACTAGTCAGCTTTTTGCGAATAACCTTTTTAGAAGCTTTTAAACGTTTTTGCGCGCTTGAAATCACCATTTCAGCCAGTAGTTCAGCTAATTGAACATGTTGATTTAACCAAAGGCTAAAAGCGTCTTTAACAATTGCCGACACAAATGCCGCGCATTGGCGTGATGATAAACGCTCTTTGGTTTGACCCGCAAATTGAGGTTCTTGCATTTTGACTGAAATAACATAAGCACAACGTTCCCAAATATCATCAGCAGTTAATTTTAAGCCTCGTGGTAACAAATTGCGAAACTCACAAAACTCACGCATGGCGTCTAACAATCCTTGACGTAAACCATTAACATGGGTACCACCTTGTATGGTTGGGATTAAGTTAACGTAACTTTCAGTCAATAATTCTCCGCCTTCGGGCATCCAAAGCAGTGCCCATTCTACGGCTTCTGTTTCGCCAGTATGATTGCCTGTAAAAGGTGTTTCTGGTAAAAGAGAGTAACCACTGACAGATTCCATTAGATAATCTTTTAGGCCATCTTCATAACACCAACGTTGTTCGGTATTATTGATTTCATCTTTAAAAATAATTTCAAGACCAGGGCAAAGCACCGCTTTGGCTTTTAGTAGATGTGATAAGCGTGGGACAGAAAATCTAGGCGAATCAAAATATTTTTCGTCAGGCCAAAAATGAACTTTGGTACCTGTATTACGACGGCCACAAGTGCCGGTAATATGCAGATCTTCAACTTTATTACCGTTTTCAAAAGCTATTTCGTACACTTGTCCATCACGATGAACTGTAACTTCAACACGTTTTGATAATGCATTGACTACCGAAATACCTACACCGTGTAAACCACCTGAAAATTGGTAATTTTTGTTCGAGAACTTTCCGCCAGCATGTAAACGACAAAGCAATAATTCAATCGCTGGCACACCTTCTTCAGGGTGAATATCAACTGGCATTCCTCGCCCATCGTCGATAACTTCTAGTGAATTATCTTGAAAAAGGGTAACCTTAACTTTACGAGCATGACCTGCGATAGCTTCATCAACACTGTTATCAATGACCTCCTGCCCTAAATGGTTTGGTCGGCTTGTATCAGTGTACATTCCAGGTCGATGACGAACTGGATCAAGCCCTTTTAATACTTCAATATCAACAGCATTATAAGTAGATTGTGACATAGCGTGTCTATTTCATTCGAATAAATAGAGAGTATTATACCAATCTTTCTTAAAAGATGTATGAGATTAAATTGATCATAAAGTACAAAAAGGTTTTTTGCTTGTAAATTAGTTAATGAATATTCTTACTTCATCAATTATTTAAGATTAATGGTGATTTGTGCCAAATTTGAGTTTTATTATTTTAATAAGGGGATTATGATAAATAAATCCCATATAAAATTAAGGGAATAATATGAGTAAATCAGAAAATAATAAAATTAGTCGGCGTCATTTTTTACAAAAGTCCATTGCAGCTAGTGGAATTGCTGCATTAGTAAGTAATATGCAGGTGCCTTTTTCTTATGCTGAACCGAGTAAAAGTGCAAGCAATAACGAAATTCCTAATCCAAATAATCAAGAAAAAATTTTTTATAGTGCTTGTTTGGTAAACTGTGGTAGTCGTTGTCCTTTAAAAGTTCATGTCAAAAACGATATTATTACTAAAATAACGTCAGAAGATGGGATTAATGATTCCGTTTTTGGCTTGCATCAAATTCGCCCTTGTCTTCGCGGCAGATCTGTTCGTTGGCGAACTTATGATCCTGAACGGTTAAAGTATCCTATGCTGCGCATTGGTAAGCGTGGTGAAGGTAAATTTAAACGTATTTCATGGGATGAAGCCATTAGCCTACTAGCCAATAAACTTAAATATACCATTAATCAGTATGGCAACGAGGCTATTTATTATCAATATGGTACAGGCACAACGGGTGCAAATATTTCGGGACGCAATGCATGTAAGCGGTTTTTGAGTACTATAGGTGGTTACTTAAATTACCATGGTGACTATTCAAGTGGACAGATAACTGCTATTCAACCCTATATTTATGGTAATGCAAAAGAATCTTTATTAGACCAAATAAAATATTCTGATCTGGTTGTGATGTTTGGACAGAATATTGCAGAAACGCGAATGTCTGGTGGCGGGCAAGTTACTGAGCTATTTAATGCATTATCACAAAGCAAGGCGAGAGTAATTATTATTGATCCAAGGCGTAGTGAAAGTGTTGTCGGTTACAATGCTGAGTGGATCCCGATTATTCCCGGTACCGATGCTGCGTTAGTTGCTGCTATTGGTTATGCTTTACTTGAAGAAGATCGTATTGATGATACGATGCTCAATCAATATTGTGTTGGTTGGAATGCCGAATCGTTGCCTGACAGTGCACCGCCTTTTAGTGATTTTAAATCTTATATTCTTGGACTGGGTGGCGATAGGACGCCTAAAACACCAGAGTGGGCAGCGAAAAAGACAGGTGTTCCTGCAGCACAAATTCGTAAGCTAGCACTCGATATTGTGAATGCTAAAGCTGCATGGATTTCTCAAGGCTGGGGAGCACAACGTTGGCAAAATGGTGAGCATACGACAAGGGCTATTATGATATTGCCTATTATCACTGGCCAGTTTGGTAAGCGTGGCACTAATATTGGAACTTGGGGGGGGAGTGTGACTTATCCTGTTCCAGGTTTAAGTTTGCTAAATCCGATTAAAACCAGTATCCCATTTTTTTTATGGACCAAAGCGATTGAAGATCCGCTCAGCATGACAGCTAAAAACTCTTATTTACTTGGTAAAGATAAACTTGATGTTGGTATTAAATTTATTTGGAATTATGCAAGTAATGTTATTGGTAATCAACATGCTGACCTCAACCGCACTCACCAAATTTTGCAAGATGAATCTAAATGTGAATTTATTCTTGTTTGGGATACGCATATGACCGCATCAGCTAAATATGCGGATTTATTGCTACCTGATGTGTCATCGGTAGAAAATAATGATTTGATTAATAACTCTTATGCATCAGGTGCTTATAGTTATTTAATCCGGATGCAACGGGCAATTAAGCCGCTTTGGGAAAACCGTGCAGCTTATGATGTATTAGCTGATCTTTCTGAAAAGCTAGGCGTAAAAGATAAATTTACTCAAGGTCGTACTCAAGATGAGTGGATAGAATATTGCTATGAAAAACTCCGCAAACAAAATCCTAATCTGCCAACTTTTGCCGAAACCGATGGTATGGGGGTAATTGATCGTAAGTTAACTAATAGTGATACTCAGATTGGTTTACAAGCATTTAGAGAAGATCCTCTTAAAAATCCTTTAAGTACGCCATCAGGAAAAATTGAAATCTATTCGGAGGCATTAGCTAAAATTGCTAGTGAATGGGAGTTTGATGAAGATGATAAACTTTATCCAATTCCTGCATATTTGCCGGCTATCGAAGGAAGCGAAGATAAAGCAAAACGTAAAAAATACCCGTTGCAACTTATCGGGTTTCATACTAAAGGGCAATGTCATTCCTCTTATAGTAATTTACCACAATTGCGTGAAGCTGTTGCTAACAGCCTTTGGATTAATCCATTCGATGCCGAGCAAAGGCAGATTAAGCATGGGCAATTGGTCGAGGTTTATAACGATCGTGGTCGTTTGTATATTCCTGCTAAAGTTACGTCACGTATATTACCAGGAGTGATTGCAATTCCTCAAGGTTTATGGGCTAAAACTAATGTAACAGGCATCGATATTGGCGGATGTATTAATCGCTTAACATCATTGCGCCCAACAGTACTTGCAAAATCGAATCCACAGCATACCAATCTGGTTGAAATTAAACCATTATTGGTTGTAGGGTTAACATCGTAAATTAAAGAGCGGATAATTAAAATGCAATATGGATTTTATATTGATTCTTCAAAATGTACCGGTTGCAAAACCTGCCAACTCAGTTGTAAAGACGAGAAAGATAATGCGTTAGGTGTTCATTTTCGCCGTGTTTATGAATATGGTGGAGGTACTTGGCAGCTGGTTGATGGTATGTGGCAAAACGATACCTTTACCTATTATTTATCTATCTCGTGTAATCATTGTGAAGAACCAGCCTGTGTACAAGGTTGCCCAACAGGTGCGATGCATAAACGAAAGCAAGATGGTTTAGTGGTTGTTAATCAAGACGTTTGTATTGGTTGTCGATATTGCGAAATGCGTTGTCCTTATGGAGCACCGCAATTTGATCATCAAAAAAAGGTCATGTCAAAATGTGATGGCTGTTATGAACGTGTAGCCGAAGGTTTAAAACCAGTATGCGTTGAATCTTGTCCTCAGCGTGCGTTGGATTTTGACGAAATTGAAAAACTACGTCACCGTTATGGTAATCAATGCAATATTGCACCACTACCAAGTTCACTGCTTACTAAACCTAATATTGTGATAAAACCACATGCACATGCCAAGACGTCTGGTGATACCTTAGGTAAAGTACTTAATCCTGAGGAGGTATAAGTTATATGCATGAATTACCATTGGTATTTTTTACGGTATTCGGTCAATTAGCAGCAGGAATGGTGTTGATTGGTGGTATATCATCTTTAAGCCATTATTCATACAGCTTAATTAAGATAAATAGAATGAATATGGCATCTCTGATTATAATGGCTGCTGCGATGCTTATTGCTTCGTTACATTTAGGTCATCCTTTTCGGGCTTTTAATGTTATTTGGGGTATTGGTCGTTCGCCGATGAGCAATGAGATTTTTTCCTTTGGTATCTTGTTTGGAATAACATTAGTATGTGTATTACTAACTTATTTTTCTTATCATGATGATGGTAAAAAATGGTTACTGGTCAGCTCACTTTGTCAACGTATATATCAAATCCCCAATTTATCTAAAATATTATCTTTATTGTTGGTCTTTTTTAGTTTAATTTTTGTTTGGATGATTGTTCTTACTTATATGCTACCAACAGTTAAAACTTGGAATACCTATTACACTGCTATTCAGATGTATACCTCTATGTTAGTATTAGGAGGAATTGCAGCAACAATTTTTGGGCTATATCGAATTGGCATAATTTTTTTCTTTATTGGTGTAATATTGATTCTGTTATTAAAGATTCCTTATATTAATTTAATGGCCTCGGTATCGCCTGAACTTACCTCCAAACAATATATTTGGATGTTAATTCAATGCTTATTATTAGTACTCGCACTTGCTTTGGTTATTGTAAATATTTACCGATCTAAGCAATCAATAATAATTTACGCCATCGTTTTTATTATTGTTTTGATTGCCGAGTTATGTGGGCGAGTTGCATTTTATAATTTATGGACTATTCAAATGTAAAATTAATAATAAAACATCCTATAAAATAGTTTATTTATTGTTTTTTTAGCGCTAACATCGAATTTTCAAGGGTATTTATTTGGATAACATAACTGCTATCGCATTAGCAAAACTACTAGGTACTTTTTTTTATTATCCACCAAATAATAAAGTTACTGCACCATTAATGCAGCCATTATTGCATATTAATCAGTTAGTCAAATGGCCCAATCTTTTTCTTATTTGTGAACAGTGCAATATATTAACAAATCACATCCATGACTCAGAGCTTAATTATCAATTTTCATTACTATTTGAAGGGCAAGGAATAATGCCAGTACCGCCATGGGGCTCATTTTACCTTGATAAAGAACATTTATTACTTGGTGAATCACATGAACGTTATCGCCAATTTTTGCAACAGCATGGTTTGACACTTAATACAGGAATGAATGAACCCGAAGATCAGTTTGGATTAATGCTAATGGCATATGCCATGTTGATTGAAAATAATAACTATACAGCAGCAAAACAGTTAATCGATGAACACTTGTTGATTTGGTCTTCAGCTTATTTAAAGAATCTAAAGCAAAATGAGGTAAGTCCATTTTATCGAGCCTTAGCTGTAATTGCTGAACAATATTTACAGATGCTTTAATTTGGATTTTTCAATTATTTTTGCTTAGTGGTAGATTAAAACTTGCTGTATCATAACATTGCAGCTTTTATCGTAATCGGTATAATCCACGCTATGCTTATTTCAAGGTAAATAATATCGATGTTAGCTTATTTACAATTAATGCGATTAGATAGACCTATTGGTACATTGCTTTTACTTTGGCCTACACTTTGGGCTATTAATCTTGCGGGCCATTCTTCTATTGACATAACTGTTGTTTTTATATTTGGCGTATTTGTAATGCGCTCGGCAGGTTGTGTGGTGAACGATTATGCTGATCGTCATTTTGATGCATACGTTGAGCGGACTAAAAATCGCCCACTGGCTCGCGGTGCATTGGCCGAAAAAAACGCATTATGGACGTTATTTGTATTATTACTTATTGCGTTTTGCTTACTGTTAACTTTAAATAAACTGTCATGGTTGATAGGCTGTTTTGCGTTATTAACTGCGTTGATTTATCCGTTTATGAAGCGTTATACCCATCTACCTCAGCTCACGTTAGGTATCGCATTTAGTTGGGGCATTCCGATGGTGTATGCAGCAACTACTGAACAGTTCCCGTTCATCTGTTGGTTGCTTTTCTTTACTAATATTTGTTGGACGATTGCTTATGATACTGAGTATGCAATGGTTGATCGCAATGATGATATAAAAATTGGTATAAAATCCACAGCCATCTTATTTGGACGTTATGACAAGCTCATAATTGGCTTATTGCAAATCATCACTATAATTAGCCTAATAGTTATTGGTTTACTCAGTCAACTATCATTTATTTATTATTGGAGTTTATTATTTGCTTCAATATTATTTATTTATCAACAATGGCTGATAAAAAACCGAGAAAGAAACAAATGCTTTAGCGCATTTATGAATAATAATTATGTTGGTTTTATTATTTTTTTAGGTCTACTTTTTGTTTAAAAATTAGGGTCTTTCCTAAAGACATTTTGAATGGTAGAGGTTTGGATGTTTTATTTTTTGATGTAATAACTAGCAATAGCAATAATGTCCGATTTAGAGGTTTTTATACATAACCCTCTAAAATTATTCCTATCATAGGTGATATTCGCTGCTTTCAGTCTATGTTTTGTATGCTCATAGGTTCAAATATTTTCCAGAAAAATTTCTACACGAAAGAGAAACCAAGCTAAACTTTGAGTGGAAGCTATAAAATCATACCTTCCCTCTTCTTTATAATAAAAACTTTAATAAAATCATTTTAGTTACTGAATTGGTTTATATAGGAAAACATAATAATTTTTACAATCACAAAAGATCAATATTGCTATTAATTGAACATTAGAATGTGTCAACTATTTAACTAAAAATTTTTTTAAATAATTAGACTTGTTCCGCAAGGGTTGCTTGTACAATTCTTAGCGCATCAAACGTTTCTTTGACATCATGTACGCGAATAATGTGCGCACCTTTCATTGCTGCAATTACAGCACACGTAATGCTGCCGAGCGTGCGTTCTTGCGGTGGCACATTCAATACTTGCCCAATCATAGATTTGCGGGACATGCCCACCAATAAAGGCAGGTTGAAATGGTGAAATCGTTCAAGTGTTGCTAATAGTTGGTAATTGTGCGCTAATGTTTTACCAAATCCAAAACCGGGGTCGAGTATGATTTTTTTCTGGTCAATGCCTGCACTTATACAGCGTTCGATCTGTTTTACAAAAAAACCATCGACTTCTTGGTAGATATCTTGCTCATAGTATGGTGCATTTTGCATGGTTTTAGGGTTGCCATGCATATGCATAATGCAAACAGGTAACCCTATTTGTGCGACCGCTTCAAGCGCACCTGGTTCTGTTAAGGCTCTAATATCATTAATTAGATGGGCTCCTGCTTTGGCCGATTCGGTCATCACTTGTGGTTTTGAAGTATCAACCGAAATCCAAACATCAAAATAATGGGCAATTTTTTCAACTAATGGAACAACACGGCTAAGCTCCTCGTCGACAGATACTTCGGTTGCACCTGGGCGTGTTGATTCTCCGCCAACATCAATAAATGTTGCACCAGCTTGAATCATGCTATCAACACGACGCATAGCGTCATCAAGGTTGTTATAATTTCCACCGTCAGAAAACGAATCAGGCGTCATGTTAACAATGCCCATTATTTGTGGAAAAGAAAGATCTATTATCTGATTTTGAAAATGAATTTCCATAATTGTACCTTATTTAATTAATCATGATGTTAATTTGGTGTATTTTAAATTAAATGCCAGTAATTTAATTGAAGTACGTTAATTAACTATATAACCTTATAATATTATTTAATTTTTAAATTTTCAGTGATAAAAAACGCGCCGTAGCGCGTTATATTTATATGTTTTTAGCAAATTAACTTTATGATTGAGGTGATATATCGTTACCTTTATTCGAAATTTCGTTTGCTGCTTTTTCATCGTTTTCTGTCCAACCATCTGGAGGTGTCACAGGTTGACGATTCATAAGTTGATCGATTTGTTGTTTATTGATTGTTTCATATTTTAACAACGCATCTTTCATGGCATGAAGAATATCGATATTTTCAGTTAAGATAGTTTTTGCACGTTGATAGTTACGTTGAATAATAGCATCAACTTCTTCATCAATAATTTGAGCGGTACTATCTGATATTTTTTTCAACTGTCCATAAGATGATTCTTCATACTCAAATAACACTGGGGGCAAACGTTCTGAGAATCCCCATTGTGTTACCATTGCTCTAGCAACATTAGATGCATATTGAATATCACTTGATGCACCAGACGTAATTTTATCTTCACCAAAGATTAACCCTTCAGCAATTCTACCAGCATAAGCTGTAGATATTTTAGACTCTAATTGAGTTCGGCTTTGGCTAATTTGGTCTCCCTCAGGTAAAAAGAACGCTACACCTAATGCGCCACCGCGTGGAACGATAGTGACTTTATGAAGAGGATCGTGTTCTGGCACAAGATAACCAACAATAGCATGTCCAGCTTCATGATAAGCTGTATTAGTTAATTGTTCTTTGGTCATGGATAATGAGCGGCGCTGAGTCCCCATATTAATTTTATCTTTGGCTTCTTCAAATTCCTCCATGGTAACCACTCTTTTATTACGGCGTGCAGCAAATAGCGCTGCTTCGTTGACTAAATTAGCAAGTTCAGCACCAGAATAATTCGGTGTACCACGCGCTAATACAGATAGATTTACATCAGAGCCCAACGGAACCTTACGTACATGAACCGCTAAAATTTGTTCTCGACCTTTCATGTCAGGTAAGCCAATCTGTACTTGACGGTCAAAACGACCTGGGCGAAGTAATGCAGGGTCTAAAATATCTACACGGTTAGTCGCAGCGATCATGATAATACCGCTATTTGCTTCAAATCCATCCATTTCAACTAACATTTGGTTTAAAGTTTGTTCGCGTTCATCATGACCCCCCATTGAACCCGCACCACGCTTACGACCTACAGCATCAATTTCATCGATGAAAATAATACAAGGGGCGTGTTTGCGAGCTTGTTCAAAGAGATCACGTACACGCGATGCCCCTACACCAACAAACATTTCAACAAAGTCGGAGCCTGAAATACTAAAGAACGGTACATTAGCTTCACCAGCAATAGCTCTTGCTAGTAAGGTTTTACCTGTTCCTGGTGGTCCAACCATTAAAATTCCTTTTGGAATACGACCACCTAATTTTTGATATTTCCCTGGATCTCTTAAAAAATCTACAACTTCGGTAACTTCTTGTTTAGCTTCTTCGCTGCCCGCAACATCGGTAAATTTTGTTTTGACTTGATCAGGAGCTAACATGCGAGCTTTGCTTTTGCCAACTGACATTGGTCCGCCTTTACCACCACCTTGCATTTGGCGCATGACAAATATCCAGAAGCCGATTAATAAAATAATCGGAAACCAAGAAATTAAAATGCTTGTCAATAAGCTCGGTTTTTCATCAGGGCTACCGTAGACAGCAACTTTATTTAGTACTAAATCATCCATTAATTTTTCATCAAAATAAGGGATATAGGTAACATAATTACCATTATTTTTGGTTGTGGCAATAATTTCGCGTCCGTTAATATGCACTTCTTGGAGTTTGCCACTGGTGATATCGGAATTAAATTGGGTATAATTGACTTGGGGGCCACTATTAGATATCGAGCTGAATTGGTTAAAAACAGCTATTAATACCACTGCGATAACGCCCCAGATCAGTAAATTCTTTACCATGTCGTTCAAAAGAAAAACCTCTCATAAAAATTAACAGTTACGACTAAAATTAACGAAGTATGGTACTACAAAATTATACAACTGGCTACTTCATACCCATTGCAACAATATAAACTTCTCGAGACCTTGATCGTGAGGCTTCTGGCTTGCGGATTTTGACTGTTTTAAACATCGTTCTTACCTGTTTTAGATATTCTTCAAATCCTTCGCCTTGAAACACTTTAACAATAAAATTGCCATTAGGTGCAAGCACGTCTCTACACATATCTAACGCTAGTTCAACTAAATACATTGCTCGAGGAATATCTACTGCAGGTTGTCCACTCATATTTGGCGCCATATCTGACATGACAACTTGGACTTTTTCTTCACCAACTCTTTCAAGTAAAGCCTTTAAAACAGCTTCATCGCGAAAATCGCCTTGAAGGAAGTCAACGCCAACAATGGAATCCATCGGCAATAGATCGCAAGCAATAATGCGACCTCTGTTTCCAATTAATGAAGCAACATATTGTGACCAACCACCAGGGGAAGCTCCTAGATCAACAACTGTAATCCCTGGTTTAAATAATTTATCATTTTTTTGAATTTCTTCTAATTTAAACCATGCTCTAGAACGTAAACCTTTTTTTTGGGCTTGTTGCACAAAACGGTCGTTAAAATGTTCATTTAGCCAACGTGTAGAACTTGCTGAGCGTTTTTTATTACTCACCGCGAATAAATCCTTAATGTAAAGAGGTTACTTCATTGATTACAAGTATATATAAGGGTAGAATAACAAAATTACAACTAGATGTGATAAAAATTTAATGAATTTATCGAACAAACAAAAGCACTTTTTAAAAAGTGAAGCTCATCACTTAAAACCTATTGTGATGATTGGAGCTAATGGATTTACTGAAGGCGTACTTGCTGAAATAGAAAATGCCTTAAATTTTCATGAGTTAATCAAGATCAAAGTGTCTTGCGAAGATCGTGAAACGAAGAAATTAATTTGCGATGCAATTATTCGTGAGACAAAAGCTTTGCCCGTGCAACAGGTTGGATCTATTTTCACTATTTTTAGACCTAGTGAAGATAAGAAAATCTCCTTACCTAAATAAATAAACAGGGCTATAGCCCTGTTTATTTATTTTTGCAAATTGTATTTAAGTTTAAATGTATTCAACTTTAATAATATCAAACTCTACATCACCACCTGGCGTTTTAATTTGTACTGTGTCACCATCTTCTTTACCTATTAGGCCTCTAGCAATAGGTGAATTGACCGAAATAAGATTTTTTCTGTAATCTGCTTCATCGTCGCCAACAATTCGATAGGTGGTTTCTTCATCTGTATCAATATTAATAACTGTTACTGTTGTACCAAAAATAATACGTCCAGTATTTTTTACTTTAGTAATATCAATAATTTGTGCTTGTGATAACTTACCTTCAATTTCTTGAATCCGTCCTTCACAAAAACCTTGTTGCTCTCTTGCCGCGTGGTATTCAGCATTTTCTTTTAAATCTCCATGTGCTCTTGCTTCGGCTATCGCAGCTGTGATTTGTGGTCTTTTAACGTTTTTTAGCTCTTCAAGCTCTGCACGTAATAATTCTGCTCCCTTTACTGTCATTGGGATTTGTTTCATCTAAGTTTCTCCCGTTTTTACTAATAATAAATAAAAAAATAACTACCCTTAATTTAATAAAAAGAAAGGGAAAGTAAATTGGTTTAGTTTTTTATCTAAAAAACGCAATGGCGAATAATCATATATTAACTGTAAAATTAACCTAACAACAAATCATTTATGCTTATATTATTAAATTAGATGCCATTTTGATTAAAATCGGTTATGATAATACAATTATCAACGGCTGATTATAATAAGTTAACTTATTTATTTTATGCGACTATTACGATTTTATATAACTATTCTTTTATCAATTTTCTAGTTTTTAGTATTGTTTGCTTATGCTGTCGTGCAGGCTCCTTTTGGTGCTAAAATAATGAGCAGTTAACATCTAAATCAAGTTTTTATAAGGTCTCAATTGGTCATATTCACCACTCATTTTAATTATATTGCTGTTATTAATGGTACTAGTAATGATGCACAATTTGATCATTATACTTTTTCAACAAAAACGCTAAAATTTATTAATTTAATTGTTTGTATTCTGATCAATAATGGACGAGATAAACTTCTATTTACCTGAGTTAATGGTGGTATTCAAGTTTTTGCTTAATTATAGGATAATAAATATCAATTTGATTTTACATCTCAAGAAGTTTTAATAAATTAAATCTCAATAAAACACTTGGTGATTGAGAGATTTCATAGAGATAGTATTACAGCGATTACTAGTTTAGGTGAAAAACATTAATGAAGGTTTTTATTAGTAAATTAAAAATATGTACTGATAACACTTTAAATATAGAAAGGTAGTATAAATTTTTCTGCTAGGCGGAAACAAAATGCTCTACATCTAGAGTGATTAACATTAGTTGACATTAATTATTAGGTTCCTAAAAAGCTAAATTTATCGGTATTACTTAATATTTTCAGGGAGTATCTTATTTAAATAAGAAAAAGCTTCTGTTAATCAAATTGATGTTCTTTACCTAGCTCTGGTTCTCAAATTTGATCTTAACAATCATGCTTCATAAAATTTTAGCTCTTTAATTAGATGTAGAATAATTGAATCAAAAGCAAATGTTAATTTATTGGAAAATGAACCATTATTTTTGCAGTTTGATGCTTACGGTGTAACACGTTCGTTGCTAAAAAACTGGAAATTGATAAAACAACTGCCAGAAGCTATGAGTTATTCAGTTAATTTACATGGCAAATTACAACCATTTAATTTTTTTAAGTAAATTTTCATAAGATGGGGATGATTATATTATCAACATTAAACATTGATTTTTACAAAAACATCCTTATATAACATCGTTAAGAGTTTAAGTTATTATTTCTATTTGCGCTTAAAAAGCACAACAATAAGTAATATGAGGAAGTAGTAGTGCTTGTAAGATTAGATAAATGGCTTTGGGCGGCAAGGTTTTATAAGTCTCGATCGTTAGCACGAGAAATGGTTGACGGTGGTAAAGTCCATTATAATGGTCAACGTACTAAACCAAGTAAAATTGTTGAAGTTAATGCAATTGTAACGCTTCGTCAAGGTTCGGATGAAAAACAATTCAAATTTTAGCTATTAGTGCACAACGAAGAACGGCCATTGAAGCCCAACAACTTTATCAAGAAACTCCGGACAGTATTGCAAAACGAGAAAAAATAGCACATGCTCGTAAACTTAATGTGTTGACAATGCCGCATCCAGATAGACGGCCTGATAAAAAGGAACGGCGTAATTTGATTAAATTTAAATATGATAGGCAACAAGATGGCAATGATTAATATGGATACTTTAAACCGTTTTTTATTTGATAATCACTCTATTCGTGGTGAAATTACCCGTCTGGAACAGACATATCAAGAGATTTTAGATAATCATAAATATCCAATTGCAGTACAAAAATTACTTGGTGAATTATTGGTTGTAACTAGTTTATTAACGGCAACACTAAAATTTGAAGGCGATATTGCTGTTCAGTTACAAGGTGATGGAGCGTTATCTTTAGCGGTTGTTAATGGTAATGATCAACAGCAGCTACGTGGTGTTGCTCGGGTTAATGGTGAAATTGCTGATAATGCAACACTTAAAGAGATGGTGGGTAATGGCTATGTCGTTATTACTATTACCCCTAAAAACGGTGAGCGTTATCAAGGTATAGTTGGACTGGAAAAAGATACACTTATTGGCTGTATCGAAAATTACTTTATACAATCAGAACAACTACCTACACGTCTATTTGTGAAAATTGGTGTACATGATAATAAACCAATAGCAGCAGGTATTTTATTGCAAGTTTTACCTGCTAATGAAAATACAGTTGAGTCATTTGAACATCTTAGCGCTTTAACTGAGACAATCACTAGTGATGAGCTATTTCAACTTTCCACTGATGAGATTTTATATCGCTTATATAATCAAGAAGAAGTGCGTCTTTTTGAAACGCATGATATTACTTTTAAGTGTAGATGTTCACGTCAACGTTGTGAAGATAGCTTAATGACTTTACCAGCTAATGAAATTGATGAAATCCTAAAGGAAAATGAAGGTAGGATTGATATTCATTGTGATTATTGTGGAAAGCATTATTTGTTTGATTCAATTGATATTGCGGAAATTAGAAGTACAAGTAACCTACATTATCATTGATCTTAATAGAAAAATACCACTAAGGTTATTACCACCTTAGTGGTAGAGTGAAATATAGGGAATTAAACCTGTATTCAATTTAAAAGAATAGAAAAAAATACCGATCTATTTTATCGTTTTTATATAAAAATTTGTTAGCCTAAAAATTTTGAAATTTATAAAGATTATTTTTATTTACTTCCTACGTAAATATCATCAACAATGGCGTGCTGATTTATGATTCTCCATTTAATATTAAAATGGTAAAGTGTAAGTCCATATGTTTGTTCCTTAACGTTTTTTTGTTTATAGGCAGGTCTTGGATCTTGAGATATTACTTGTGTAATTAATTCAGCGATCTGAGGATAACTTTGTTTTTGTAAATCTAAAGTTAATCTTGCTTTTTGTGAAAACTCTACTGTTATTTTTTTTTCAGGAGTAGGTTGTGCGTATCCTGCAAGTGCTTCTGAATGGCTATCGGAATAAGGGATATAAGGCTTGATATCAACAATTGGTGTGCCATCGACTAAGTCGAGACTTCCTAATTTTAAGACTACTTGCTTATTTTCTATGATAATATCTTTTAACTCTACTGCTGAAAGCCCAATATGATTAGGTCTAAATGGCGATCGCGTAGCAAACACCCCCATTGTTTTATTACCACCTAAACGAGGTGGACGAACGGCTAATTTCCATTTTTCAGGAGCAACATGGTGAAATAGGAATAATAGCCATAAATGTGAAAACTGTTCTAACCCTTTTACACTGATTGGGTCATTATAAGGTGCTAATAAATAAAGTTCCCCTTGTCCTGCTCTAACTAGATTAGGTTGCCTTGGTACAGCAAATTTTTCACTATAAGGTGAGCGGATAATACCTATTGGTTTAATTTGATACATCATTATTCGTTGATAATTTATTGATGAGCCGTCAATTTTTAAGTGACTTAATTATTATCTCTTTTTCCGCCGATACGAAGATCGGCGGAGTTTATATTGATCAATGTCTATTTATTACAAATTATTACCAACCGCGAATAGCTCCACCATTAAAAATTTGGTTAGCTTTTTGTGCAACAGTTTCGGTTTGGTATGCTTTAACAAAATTTTTCACGTTTTCATTATGTTTATCCGTTTCACGTGACACAATAATGTTAACATATGGTGATTCTTTATCCTCAACAAAAATTCCATCTTTACTTGGTGTTAAGTTAGCTTGCCCTGCAAATGCGTTATTGATGATAGCAAGATCAACTTGTGCATCATCCAATGAACGAGGTAACATTGGAGCTTCAAGTTCAACGATTTTATAGTTGTAAGGATTATTTGTTATATCAACAACTGTTGGTAATAAACCTTTTGATTTATCAACCGTAATCATTCCTTCATGTTGTAATAGTAGTAATGCTCGACCTAAGTTGGTTGGATCATTAGGAATGGCAATGGTTGAGTTAGCTGGAATGAAAAATGTTTCACCGCGTGGTGAAGTGACTTTTACACCTTCGCCTGTTTCTATTGATTCATCAATTGGTTTTAGTTTATGAGAATAGCTTGCAATAGGATAAACAAATGAATTACCTACTACAGCTAATTTATAGCCACGTTCTTTCATTTGTTCATCTAAATAAGGTTTATGTTGGAAAGCATTTATCTCAATTAAGCCATCGTTTAATGCTTGATTTGGGGTTACGTAATCGTTAAAAACAACTAGTTCAACATCTAGATTATAAAGATCTTTTGCTTGTTGTTTAACTACTTCAGCAATTTCTTCTTCTGGGCCAGAAATCACCCCGACTTTAAGAGTGTTTACTTTAGTTGGTTCTGCTAGTTTATCATCTGTTGCAGCTATTTGTTTATTATTATCACAGCCAGTTAAAAAAAATGCACTAGCCAATGTGGTAATAAGCACTAGCTTTTTAATAGACATATATTTCTCCAAATTTAATGATGTGTGACACGTTTAACAATCCTATTGCCAATAAACTGAATAATAAAGACAATAATAATTAATATAACTAAAACAGTATTCATTATAGCAGGCTTGTAGCCGTTGTAACCATATTGAATAGCTAATTGACCAAGCCCACCAGCACCAACAGCGCCAGCCATAGCAATATATCCTGTTAGAGTTATAAGTGTGATTGTCATGCTGTTGATAATTACAGGCAATGATTCTGGTAACAGAACTTTATAGATTATTTGTAGTGGAGTAGCACCCATTGAGCGCGCCGCTTCAATTAATCCTTTCGGGACATCGAGTAATGCATTTTCAATCATGCGTGCAATTAATGGCGCCACGCCAATACTTAAAGGTACAACTGCTGCTTGTTTGCCTATAAATGTACCCATTAAAATTGTGGTAAAAGGAATAATCCATACAATTAATATGATAAAAGGAATTGAACGAAATACATTTGTAATAAATGAAATAATACTATTAGCGGCATAACAATCCAATATTTGTCCTTTACGAGTTGTATAAAGTAATATGCCAATGGGTAATCCAATTATCGTTCCCCAAAAACCTGATAAGATGACCATAAATAGAGTTTCATCTGTTGCTTGTGCCATTTTGAACAGCATTGCTTCATTAAAGCCATTAAATGATGAACAAAAAGTAACAAAGTCAGCCCAAAAATTATATTGAGTTAAGTATCGAAATAATGATTCAAAAGGTTTAAATGAAGGAATAAAATCAAACATAGCCGAGCACCTCTACTTTAGTATTATTTTTTTCTAAGAATTGAATTGCTGATGAAATCCTTCTGGGATTACCACCCATTTGGGCTAGCATTAAACCAAATTTAACACCACCAGCATAATCCATTTGCGCGCTAATGATGTTACTTTCGATACTAAATTCTTTAGCAATTTGTGATAACAAAGGTAAATCAACTGAGACTCCCGTAAATTCTAAGCGAACTAAAGGATTAAGACCTTCTTTAGGTTCTTTCGATAACCTTACTAAATAATCGTCAGGGATATTTAGATGTAAAGTTGACTGTATAAACTGTCTTGCAATATCGGTTTTAGCATGGGAAAACATTTCGCCGACTGATGATTGTTCGACTAATTCGCCATTACTGATAACCGCGACTTGATCACAAATCTGTTTTACTACATCCATTTCGTGAGTGATTAATAAAATAGTAAGTCCTAATTTTTGATTAATATCTTTCAATAATTTCAAAATAGATCGGGTTGTTTCAGGATCGAGTGCGCTGGTTGCTTCATCGCATAAGAGCACCTTAGGATCACTAGCTAAAGCTCTTGCAATAGCAACACGCTGTTTTTGTCCTCCTGATAAATTAGCAGGATAAACATTTGCTTTTTCAGTTAATCCAACTAATTCAATAAGCTCGTTGACCTTTTGATTAATTTTTACTTTAGGCGTTTTATTGAGCTCTAATGGAAAAGCGATATTATCAAAAACAGTGCGAGAGGAAAGTAGATTAAAATGTTGAAAAATCATACTAATCTTTCGACGTACTTCAATTAGCTTTCTGTTTGATAGGTGAGTGATTTCTTGATTGTCAAAAAATATTTTACCACTAGTAGGTTTTTCAAGTAAGTTAACACAACGGATAAGGGTACTCTTTCCTGCCCCTGATTTACCAATAACACCATAAATCTTTCCTTGCGGAACATGTATAGTGATGTCTTTCAATGCATGAATAGAGGTTTTATTATGTTCAAATATTTTCGAAATATGTTGTAATTTTATCATAATATATAAAGGCAAAAGGTGAATAAATGAATATTAAGACGTCTAGACATCTAAGTCAATCAATAATATGCTATATGGATTAGAGTAATATCTAAAATCAAAAGGAAAAAAGTAAATATGAAGCCAGCTATTTTTTTAGATCGAGATGGTACTATTAATATAGATTATAATTATGTACATACAATTGATAAATTCCGCTTTATTGATGGTGTTATTGAGGCGATGCAAGAGCTCAAGAAAATGGGTTTTTTATTAGTCATTACAACCAATCAATCGGGGATAGCCAGAAATATATTTACTGAAAAACAATTTCATACATTGACTGAATGGATGGATTGGTCTTTACAAGATCGTGGTGTTGATTTAGATGGTGTCTATTATTGCCCTCACGACCCGTTAGTGGATGCTTGTGAATGTCGTAAGCCAAATCCAGGGATGATTCAAACAGCAGCTAAAGAACTAAAAATTGATATTGCTAATTCTTATATGGTTGGAGATAGAGTGTCTGACTTATTGTCGGGTAAAAAAGCTGGCGTTAAAAAAACTGTGCTAGTAAAAACGGGCGATACCATAACTGAAGAAGCATTAGAACAAGCTGATTGGGTTATTGATAGTTTGGCTGATCTACCAAAAAAAATAAAAAACCAATTTTGATTGTTGTTTTAACTAATACAGTGTTTATATTAAACGCTGTATTAAAGTTATACTTTTAAGTATCAGTGGAGTAATGGTTAATCCAATAAAACAGGCACTAATAAAAGTAACAATAGTTATACCTAGCTGATTTATAGTTGCCAAATATAAAAATAAGTAAAGTAATAAATGTTACTAAGCTCAGGTATGGAAAACCAATTTTATTCTGTTTAGATGTTACAATCGATAAATAATAAATAGTCTTACAAAACTCATACCAATTAATGAACTACCATGTTGTAATAATTTATAAATTGGAATTTTCATTTTTTCTATATTAACAGTATGTTGTAATAAACTAAAAGGTTGAATAAAACAACCTGACGGATGAGCAAAAGAGTTCCACCCAATATGAGAAATTATGCCAATAATTGCCGATGTTAAAACACTTAACCAATGCTGACAGCAATATTTATTTCAGTTGAAAGTTAAATAATTAGTAAATCGTTGATAAAAAAATTAGGTAAATTTTTAATTAAAGTATTTGGAACGATAAAATGAAAATATAACTAATACCATCGGTAAATCAAATGAAAATACCTGTTATACTATCATTTGAAGTACTTTTTACTTCCATTCTTAAGAAGTATTTAAAATCTGGTGACATACTACAAATAATTAGAATTTTCATAGGAAATAAATGAAATTTCTTATATAAAGATAACACTATAGCCGAATGAGCGAATGTAAAAGGCATTTTAAAGCTCTATCTAAAAAAATACACAAAATATTTTAATTGTTATAAGTTATATAACCAACGAGCAAAAGATATAGAATATTAGAATTCTGATGCATAGCGAGTCAATATGATTTTTTATTTAGTACGTTTTGAGTAAAAAAAATGCAATCAAGAATAAATTACACAATAACCTCTTGCATGATTTTTTAAAGTCCCTATAATGCGCACCCACTGACACGACGTCATCGAAATTGGACGGGAATAGAGTTGGTGAACAAGGTCAAAAATTTTGAAAAAAGATCTTGACGAATAAAAAGGTGTAGCGTAACATACGCAGCCCTTGAGACAGCAAAGATGATTAACAAAAAGTTGATTGAGAATTGGAAGCTGTTAGCTCTTTAAAAAGAAGAAACAGACAATCTGTGTGGGCACTTGCGAGACGAAAGATTAAAAGTCTACGGACTAAAAAGATTAAGAAGTCTTGATAAGTGACACTGAAGATTCATTTGAATATGTCAGAGACAGTTATTGAGCATCAAACTTTAAATTGAAGAGTTTGATCATGGCTCAGATTGAACGCTGGCGGCAGGCTTAACACATGCAAGTCGAACGGTAACATGAGTGCTTGCACTTGATGACGAGTGGCGGACGGG